>JASHQO010000483.1 GCA_030039105.1 Xanthobacteraceae bacterium | reverse complement strand
CTTGCGATGGCTGCCGAAATTCTCTTCGAGGGCCGCGACGAGCCAAGGTGTCACCACGTCGAGCTGAATGGGCCCACTGGCGAGCCGCCACCACAACGTCGCGCCGCCGAGCACCACGACGCCGACAATGGCGACGGCAACGATCCCGACCCGGCGAATGAGGCGCTTGTGCCGGGCGAGCAGCCGCCAATAGGCCGCGGCGTAATTGCTGCTGGCGCGGGGCGTGCGGTTGTCGACGGGCCGGCTCCCCGACCGGCGCACGGGCGCGGGAGCCTGCTCCCAGCGCGGAAGCGCAGCGTTCTGCCTATCCAGGTTCGTCATGCCCCCTCGGGCGTCCCCCGTCCGCGGTGCCTTAAGAACAGTGCGCAGCTATGCGAAAACCCCCGGCCTGGACCCAAATCGATCCGTGATCGACCCCCCACGCCGACATCGCTATTGTGACACACTCAGAATGCCCCCCGGAAAGCGTCGAAAGGAAGGCACATGGCTGCGAAGAGGCCCGCTCCCAGGACAGCCGCCGCAACGGCCGCCAAGAAAGGTAGCAAGAAAGCTGGCAAGAAGGCTGGCGGCAAGGCAACGGCGGCAAGGCCGGCGCGCGCGGCGAAGACTGCCGGTGGCGCGCAATTGCCGGAGGCAGGCACCAAGGCGCCGGCCTTCAGCCTGCCGCGCGACGGTGGCGGCACCGTCGCGCTCGCCGACTTTGCCGGCAAGAAGCTCGCGCTCTACTTCTATCCGCGGGCCGATACCACCGGCTGCACCAAGGAAGCGATCGACTTCTCCCGGCTGCGCAGCGATTTCAACCGCGCCGGAACCGACATCGTCGGCGTCTCGGCCGACCCGGTGCCGGCCCAGGACAAGTTCAAGGCCAAGCACAAGCTTTCGATCACGCTGGCCTCCGACGAAAAGCGCCGGATGCTCGAGGCTTACGGGGTGTGGCAGGAGAAATCGCTGTACGGCCGCAAGTTCTGGGGCATCGTCCGGACCACCTTCCTGATCGGCGCCGACGGTCGCATCGCCAAAGTGTGGCCGCGAGTCTCGGTCGCCGGCCATGCCGCGGCGGTGCTGGCCGCCGCCAAGGCGCTCTGATCGCGGCGCTTTGGCCAACACGTTCTGAATGTTGCGCAATCGTTTACCCAAGGGCGCAAAATCGCTTCGGCAATTTGCCGATTATTAACCATAACTGGCCCAAATTCGCTCCTCGGGCGGTCGGCCTCGCAAATGGCCGCACCGGGCGGGAGCGTCAATGTCGCAGTGGTCGGCGTATCAATCGCATCGGATGAGCCGTGCGCCGCAGCCTGCCCGCGATATGGTGCGGCAAGGCGATGCGCAGCAGCGCGGCGCCAGACCACAACCCGCCGTCAAAAGCGCCGGCTACACCTTGGCTCATGCCGGCCGGCAAATCCGCTTTGGCCCGGTCGCGTTCTGGATCGCGGTCGGCACCGTCGTCATTCTGGCCGGCTGGTCGGCGATCACCGCCACGTATTTCGCGTTCTCCGACGACGTCATCAAAGGCGTGCTGGCGCGGCAGGCCGAGCAGCAATATGCCTATGAGGACCGCATCGCCGAGCTGCGGGCCCAGATCGACCGCACCACGAGCCGCCAACTGCTCGATCAGGAGCAGTTCGAGCAAAAGCTCAACGACCTGTTGCGCCGGCAGGCCACGCTGGAATCGCGCGCCACGGCGCTGGGCAGCCTCGGCGATCCGGTAACGACCGGCTCGCTGCGCGCCTCCGCCAACACCGATCCGGCGGCAAAATCGTCGGCCATGGGCGACACGACGTTCGCGCCGCACCCGCTCGATCGCGGCACTCCGCTCGAGCCGGAGCGCGGGCCCGCTCGCAAGCCGGGCAAGGAAGCCGACATCAGCGGCAAGCTCGGCCGCGTCGAGGCCGCCCTCGACCGCCTCGACCGGCGCCAGACCGCGGCGCTGGCGCAGATGCAGCAGCGCTACGAAGGCAAGGCGCGCAAGATGCGCAGCGTGCTCGCCGGACTCGGGCTCAAGCTCGATGCCGATCCGCCGGCCGGCGTCGGCGGCCCGTTCGTGCCGCTGCCCGCCGAAAGCCAGACTTTCGAGCGCGCCCTTGCCCGCGCCAACATCGCGCGCGCCTACGCCGACAAGCTCACCGCGAGGCTCGTGACCGTGCCGGTGCGCGAGCCGGTCACCGGCGAGATCGATTTCTCGTCGCCGTTCGGCGTGCGCGTCGATCCGTTCGTGCACGCGCCGGCCATGCATACCGGCATCGACTTCCGCGGCGAATACGGCGAGCCGATCCACGCCACCGCGGCCGGCACCGTGACGTCGGCCGGCTGGAGCGGCGGCTACGGCCAGATGGTCGAGGTCGACCACGGTAACGGGCTTGCCACGCGCTACGGCCACCTGTCGGAGATCGACGTCAAGGTCGGCCAGCCGATCCGTGTCGGCCAAGTCGTCGGCCGGCTCGGCTCCACCGGCCGCTCCACCGGCCCGCATCTGCATTATGAAACCCGCGTCGACGGCGAAGCGGTCAATCCCGAAAAATTCTTGAAAGCCGGCGAGGCGCTGTTCGGCGGCTAGCCTTTTGCTGACGCACGATCGTTTCCGAAAACCGGTTTCGATCCTCGGATCAAGGTCCGAGGACAGGCTTTTGCCGGATCGTGCTTCAGCCGCTCACCGCGGCCGCAGCGTTTCGACCGCCTGCCGCGCCGCCGGATCGAGTCCGGCGCCGCCGCCGGCGTCGATATACGCGATGATCGCCTGGCGCATGCGCGGGTCCCAGAATTTCTTGATGTGCTCGGCGATTTTCTCCGGAGCTGTCGCCGTATCCTGCGCCTTGAAGAAGGTGCCGATCTGATTGGCCATGTAGATCAGCTTGTCGTTGCTGCTATGCGAGGACATGAGCGCTCCGGTGTGATGGGCCGATGCGTTCGAGCGCAATCCGCCGCGGATGCGTGAAAACCTCGAAGCCGTCGTTGCGCGCGACCGCGACCAGCGTGATACCGGCGGCATCGGCGATCCGCACGGCTAGGGCCGTGGGCGCCGACACCGCGACCAGGACCGGGATGCCGACGGCGGCAGCCTTCTGCACCAGCTCGACCGACAGCCGGCTGGTCAAAAGCCCGACGCCGCCGCGGCCCGACAACCCCTTCGCCGCCAGCGCGCCGGCGAGCTTGTCGAGGGCGTTGTGGCGGCCGACGTCCTCGCGCAGCGCCACCACGCCCTCGCCTTGCCGGTAAAACGCGGCGCCGTGGACCGCGCGCGTCGCCTGGTTGATCGACTGGCGGCCATGCAACGCGTCGAGCGCCGCCATGATGTCTTGCGGCGCCACGACGATGTCATCGCTGATGACCGCCGGCGACCGCATCGCTTCCTGCAGCGATTCGATGCCGCACAGGCCGCAGCCGGTCGGGCCGGCCAGATAGCGACGACGCTCGCGGAACGCGGTCGAGTGCGGCTCGGCGAGCCGCATGCGAAGCTCGATGCCGATCTCGTCCTCGATGACCTCGAGCGATTCGATCTCGCCGGGCGCACCGACGATGCCTTCGGTCAGGCTGAAGCCAAGCGCAAAATCCTGGAGGTCCTGCGGCGTCGCCATCATCACGGCGTAGGATGAGCCGTTATAGGTGAAGGCGATCGCCGTCTCCTCGGCAATGAGGCGCGCGCCGTCGGAAATGCCCGCGGCGCGCGGCGCGGCGCGCCACACCTTGCGTTCGACGCGGCGGACTGGATCGGCCACCGGCTACTCCGCGGCCACCACCGACGCGATGCGGCGGCTTTCGCGCGAGAACTCCTCGTAGGTCTCCTGCCAGCTCGTCGGCCCGTTCGATGGCGAAATCTGCACCGCGGTCACCTTGTATTCCGGACAGTTGGTGGCCCAATCGGAGAAGTCGGTCGTCACGACGTTGGCCTGGGTATCCGGGTGATGGAACGTGGTGTAGACGACGCCGGGCGCCACGCGCTCGGTGATCAGCGCCCGCAGCGTGGTCTCGCCGGCGCGGCTGGCGAGCTTGACCCAGTCGCCGTCCTTGACGCCGCGCACCTCGGCGTCGTGCGGATGGATTTCCAGGCGGTCTTCGGCATGCCAGACGACGTTGTCGGTGCGTCGCGTCTGCGCGCCGACATTGTATTGCGACAAGATGCGGCCGGTGGTGAGCAGCAACGGGAAGCGCGGCCCGACTTTCTCGTCGGTCGCCACGTATTCGGTGATGAGGAATCGGCCCTTGCCGCGCACGAAACTGCCGATGTGCATGACCGGCGTGCCGAGCGGCGCCTTTTCGTTGCAGGGCCATTGCACCGAGCCGACCTCTTCGAGCAGCTTGAACGACACGCCGGAAAATGTCGGCGTCAGCCGCGCGATCTCGTCCATGATCTCGGACGGATGGTCGTAACGCATGGGATAGCCCATGGCTTCGGCGATCATGCAGGTGATCTGCCAATCCTGGTAACCGTTCTTCGGTTCCATCACTTTGCGCACGAGCTGGATGCGGCGCTCGGCATTGATGAACGTGCCGTCCTTCTCGAGGAAGGTCGATCCGGGCAGGAAGACGTGGGCGTAGCGCGCCGTCTCGTTGAGGAACAGGTCCTGCACGACGACGCATTCCATGGCGGCAAGGCCGGCCGACACGTGCTTGGTGTCGGGATCGGACTGCAGGATGTCCTCGCCCTGGATGTAGATGCCCTTGAACGTGCCGTCGACCGCGGCATCGAGCATGTTGGGGATGCGAAGGCCGGGCTCCTTGTCGAGGCGCACGCCCCAGTCCTTCTCGAACGATTCGCGCACGGCGTCGGTCGCGACGTGCCGGTAGCCGGACAGTTCGTGCGGGAACGAGCCCATGTCGCAGGAGCCCTGCACGTTGTTCTGGCCGCGCAGCGGGTTCACGCCGACGCCGGGCCGGCCGATATTGCCGGTCGCCATGGCGAGGTTGGCGATGCACATCACGGCGGTCGAGCCCTGGCTGTGCTCGCTGACGCCGAGGCCGTAATAGATCGCGCCGTTGCCGCCGGTGGCGTAAAGCCGCGCCGCCTTGCGAATAAGCTCGGCCGGAACGCCGGTGGTCTTCGCCACCGCCTCCGGGCTGTTCTTCGGCTCTGACACGAACGCCTTCCAGTCCTCGAAGGCGTCGATTTCGCAGCGCTCGCGCACGAACGCCTCGTTCACCAGCGCTTCGGTGACGATGACGTGCGCCAGCGCCGTCAGCATCGCCACGTTGGTGCCCGGCAACAACGGCAGATGGTACGCCGCCGCAACGTGCGGCGTGCGCACGAGGTCGATGGCGCGCGGATCGATCACGATGAGCTTGGCGCCTTGACGCAGCCGCTTCTTCATGCGCGAGGCAAAGACCGGATGCGCGTCGGTCGGGTTGGCGCCGATCAGGACGACGACGTCGGCATGCTCGACCGAATCGAAATCCTGCGTCCCCGCCGAGGTGCCGAAGGTGTTGGAGAGGCCATAGCCGGTCGGCGAATGGCAGACACGCGCGCAGGTATCGACGTTGTTGTTGCCGAAACCGCCGCGCACGAGCTTCTGCACCAGGAACGTCTCTTCGTCGGTGCACCGCGACGAGGTGATGCCGCCGATCGAGCCTTTGCCGTAGGTGTCCTGGAGGCGCTTGAACTCGGCGCCGACGCGCGCGATCGCCTCCTGCCACGACACTTCACGCCACGGGTCGGTGGTTTTGTCGCGCATCATCGGTTTCAGGATGCGGTCGCGGTGATTGGCGTAACCCCAGGCAAAGCGGCCCTTGACGCAGGAGTGACCATGATTGGCCTTGCCGTCCTTGTAAGGCAGCATGCGCACGACCTCTTCGCCGTGCAGCTCGGCCTTGAACGAGCAGCCGACGCCGCAATAGGCGCAGGTCGTAACCACCGAATGGTCGGCGGGCTTGTCCACGGCTTGCGCCGCCAGCACGCTCTTCTCGATCAGCGAGCCGGTCGGGCAGGCCTGCACGCAGGCGCCGCACGACACACACTCCGATTCCAGGAACGACTCGTTCATGCCGGCCGAGACGATGGATTCGAAGCCGCGGCCGGAAATCGTCAGCGCGAAGGTGCCTTGCACCTCCTCGCAGGCCCGCACGCAGCGCGAGCAGACGATGCACTTGGCCGGATCGAACACGAAATAGGGATTTGAATCGTCGATCCCCGCATTGGGATGACGTTGTCCGTCGAAGCCGTAACGGACGTCGTCGAGGCCCACCGCGTCCGCCATAGCGAGCAGCGCAACGTATTTGTTCTCGCCGGCATTGCGATCGAGCGACGTCACCGCGTGGTCGGATGCGTAAAGCTCCATGACGCCCTTGCGAATGCGGTCGAGCCGTTCGCTCCGCGTGCGAACGACCATGCCGTCGGCGACCGGCGTGGTGCACGACGCCGGCGTGCCGCCGCGGCCTTCGATCTCGACCAGGCACAGCCGGCAGGAGCCGAACGCCTCCAGCATGTCGGTTGCGCACAGCTTCGGAATCTCGGTGCCGGCATCCATCGCCGCCCGCATGATCGAGGTGCCTTCCGGCACCGCGACCTGCTTGCCGTCGATGGTCAGCGTGACGGACTTGGCCGCCTTCGATTTCGGGGTGCCGTAGTCGAGCTCTTGAACGAACGACATGGCGTCGGTCTCCTTATTCGGCGGCCTCGAGCCGCGGCGGTGCGCCGAAATCCTCCGGGAAATGGATGAGCGCGCTCATCACCGGATAAGGCGTGAAGCCGCCGAGCGCGCACAGCGAGCCGAATTTCATGGTGTGGCAAAGGTCTTCGAGCAGCGCCGTATTGGCGGCGCGATCCTTGCCGGCGGCGATGCGATCGATGACCTCGACGCCGCGAGTCGAGCCGACGCGGCACGGCGTGCACTTGCCGCAGGATTCGATGGCGCAGAATTCCATGGCGAAGCGCGCCTGCTTGGCCATGTCGACGCTGTCGTCGAACACCACAACGCCGCCGTGCCCGATCAGCCCGTCCTTGGCCGCGAACGCTTCGTAGTCGAACGGCGTATCGAACAGCGCGCGTGGGAAGTAAGCGCCGAGCGGGCCGCCGACCTGCACCGCGCGCACCGGCCGGCCGGTCGCGGTGCCGCCGCCGATATCGTCGACCAGCTCGCCGAGCGTGACGCCGAAGGCGGCCTCGTAAAGACCCGGATATTTGACGTTGCCGGCGAGCTGGATCGGCATCGTGCCGCGCGACCGGCCCATGCCGAAGTCCTTGTAGAAGGCCGCGCCCTTGTCGAGGATGATCGGCACGGTGGCGAGCGACAGCACGTTGTTGATGACGGTCGGCTTGCCGAACAGGCCCCGGTGCGCCGGCAACGGCGGCTTGGCGCGCACCTGGCCGCGCTTGCCTTCGAGACTGTCGAGCAGCGAGGTCTCCTCGCCGCACACATAGGCGCCGGCGCCGACCCGAACTTCGACATCGAAGGCGTACGCCGAGCCGGCAACTTTTGCGCCGAGCCGGCCGGCTTTGCGCGCCGCCGCGATGGCCGCGTTCATGGCGGCGATGGCGTGCGGATATTCGGAGCGGATGTAAACGTACCCCTTGGTCGCGCCGACGGCGATGCCGGCGATCGTCATGCCTTCGATCAGCACGAACGGATCGCCTTCCATGATCATGCGGTCGGCGAATGTGCCGCTGTCGCCCTCGTCCGCATTGCAGACGATATATTTCCGATCGGCCGCAGTCTGCTGCACGGTTTTCCATTTGATGCCGGTCGGGAACCCGGCGCCGCCGCGACCGCGCAGGCCGGACTGCGTGACCTCGTCGACGATCGCGGCCGGCGGCACTGCCAGCGCTTTTTCGAGCCCCCGGTAGCCGCCGTGGGCCCGATAATCGTCGAGCGAGCGCGGATCGACGATGCCGCAGCGCGCGAATGTCAGCCGGGTCTGCGTCTTGAGGTATGGAATGTCTTCAGGCCGGCCAAGACGCAGCGCATGATCGGCGCCGTCAGCGGCGGCGGCTTTGAGAATGCTTTCGACGTCCGAAACGCCGACCGGCCCGTAACCGATGCGGCCCTTGCTGGTCGCGACCTCGACCATCGGCTCGAGCCAGTGCAGGCCGCGCGAGCCGTTGCGAACGATCTCGACGGCGGTCTTGCCGCGCCCGGCCGCGGCCTCGATCGCCGCCGCGACCTCGTCGGCGCCGACCGCAACCGCCGCGGCGTCGCCTGGCACATAAATCCGGATTCTGCTCATCGGGCGGCCTCCGCGAGCAGCGCATCGAGCTTCTTGTCGTCGAGGCGCGCCACCACTTTGTCGTCGAGCATGGCGGCCGGCGACACCGAGCAGAGGCCGAGGCAATAGACCGGCTCGAGCGAGACCTGGCCGTCGGCCGTCGTATCGCCAAGCGTCACGCCGAGCCGCGCTTGCGCCCGCGCCGCAAGGGCATCGCCGCCGCGGGCCTGGCAGGATTCGGCGCGGCACAGCTTGAGCACGTGCCGTCCGGCCGGCTTGTGCCGGAAATCGTGATAGAACGTGACGACGCCGTGCACTTCGGCGCGCGAGATGTTGAGAATCCCGGCGATCAGCGGCTCGGCTTCACGGTCGATGTAGCCGAACTCCTCCTGCAAGGCGTGCAGGATCGGCAACAGCGCGCCCGGCACCGCCTGCCTTTCGACGATAATGGCGCGGGCGATATCGATGTCCCAGGGCGCACGCGTAGCCAAGGCATTCTCCGCGCCTCCGGCTGTTTCTTAGATTATGCTGAATTTAGCATATGTTGCCGGAAGCATTTGCCATGTAATAAGAGCGCCGGCCGCACAGCTTCAATATGATAAATTTCGCATATGCCGGACACGCGCCCGACGCTCGATCTCGATCTGGTCTGGAAAGCCGGCCGTCACGGCAAGAAGCCGATTGATCCGGAGCTTTTTGCGCTCCTGGAGGCAATCAAGAACACCGGCAAGCTCACGGAGGCGACCGAGCGCGTCGGTATGCCCTACCGCCAAGCCTGGGGCCTGATCACGGCGTGGTCCGAGCGCATCGGCCAACCGCTGGTCAGCAAGGAGCAAGGCCGCGGCACCAAGCTCACCGAGCTGGGCGAGCGGCTGCTCTGGATTCGCCAGCGGATCAGCGCGCGGCTGACGCCGCACCTCGAAAGCGCGGCGTCCGAAGTCGAGCAGCAGCTCAACGAAATCCTCAAGGAGCCCAACCCCGCGATCACGATGTTCGCCAGCCATGACCTCGTGCTTGCGGAACTGCGCGAGTTTTTGCGCACGCGGCCCGGTCCCAAGCTCGACGTGCGTTTCGTCGGCAGCCTGGAAAGCGTCGTGGCGCTGTGCAAAGGGCGTTGCGAGCTCGCCGGCTTCCATATTCCCGAAGGCGCCCTCGGCCGCGACATCCTGCGCAAATACGAACCCTGGCTGAAGCCGCGCGCCCAGCGCGTCATCTACTTCGTCGGTCGCCATCAGGGCATGATGGTCGCCGCCGGCAATCCGCTCGGCATCAAAACGCTCAAGGACATTGCCGCCACCGGTGCGCGCTTCATCAACCGGCAACGCGGCTCCGGCACGCATCTCGCCTTCGAGCGCATGTTGCAGGAGCAAGGCATCGACCGCGCCGAGATCAAAGGCTATTACACCGAGGAGTTCACCCACCTCGCGGTGGCGGCCGCCATCGCCAGCGGCGTGGCCGACGTCGGTATCGGCATCGAGGCGGCGGCGCGCCGGCTCAAGCTCGATTTCATTCCGCTGTTCGTCGAGGACTACTATCTGCTCGGCAAGCGCGAAACCATCGAGCGCGAGGACATCGACAGCATCGTCGCAAGCCTCAAGGCGCCGGGCTTTGCCGCTCAAGTCCGCGGCATTCCCGGCTACGACACGTCGCGGACCGGCGAAGTGTCGAACGTCAGCGACATCGTCGGCTGACGCGACCGGCGGCGCCGCTATTCGACGTCCTCGACATTCAACGGCGCGGTGCCGAACGCCTTTTGCGCCAGCGCCGCGGCGGTGAACTGATCGATGTCGCCGTCGAGCACGGCGCCGGTGTTCGAGGTCGCGACGCCGGTGCGCAAGTCCTTCACCATCTGGTAGGGCTGCAGCACGTAGGAGCGGATCTGGTGGCCCCAGCCGATGTCGGTCTTGGCGGCCTGGTCGGCGGCGGCCTTCTCCTCGCGCTTCTTCAGCTCGGCCTCGTAGAGCTTTGCGCGCAGCATCTGCCAGGCCTGGGCGCGGTTGCGATGCTGCGAGCGGTCGTTCTGGCATACCACCACGATGTTGGTCGGGATGTGGGTGAGCCGGATCGCCGATTCCGTCTTGTTGACGTGCTGGCCGCCGGCGCCGCCGGCGCGCATGGTGTCGACCCGCACGTCCGACTCCTTGATGTCGACGTTGATGCGATCGTCGACCACCGGATAGACGTTGACGCTGGCGAACGAGGTGTGGCGGCGCGCATTGGCGTCGAACGGCGAGATGCGCACCAGGCGGTGCACGCCGTTCTCGGTCTTGAGCCAGCCATAGGCGTTGTGGCCCTTGATCTCGATGGTCGCCGACTTGATGCCGGCTTCCTCGCCTTGGGTCTCTTCGATGTAATCGACCTTGTAGTCGTGCGCTTCCGCCCAGCGCACATACATGCGCAGCAGCATCGCCGCCCAGTCCTGGCTTTCGGTGCCGCCGGCGCCGGCGTGGACTTCGAGATAGGTGTTGTTGGCGTCGGCTTCGCCGGACAACAGCGCCTCGAGCTCGCGGCGCGCCACCTCGACCTTGAGCTTGCGCAGGACGTCTTCGGCCTCGGCGATGGTCTTTTGATCCTTCTCGGCCTCGCCGAGCTCGATCAGGGTGATCTGATCGTCGAGCTCGCGGTCGATGCGGGCGAGCGCATTGAGCTGCTCATCGAGCGCGGTGCGCTCCTGCATCACCCGGCTGGCGCGGGGCGGATCGTTCCACAGATTGGGGTCTTCGGCCTGGCGGTTCAGCTCGGCAAGCCGCGCGCGCGCGTTGTCGACGTCAAAGATGCCTCCTCAGCAGCGCGGCGGACTGCTTGATCTCCTCGACAAGATGCTCGATTTCGGCGCGCATGGCTGGAAACTCCTGGCGGCTATGTAACGGGTAGAGCCGCCGGGCGCAACGAACGATTGGGCAATGTCGCGGCGCGGCCTAAAATCCGACCGCCTGCGGTGCCCCCGTCGTTCAATTGCCAAACAACGATCATTGTGGTGATGCTAAATTGAATGCCATGACACAGCCGGCAGAACAGCTTGCGGCCGACGGCGCCACCATCGTTCGGGGATTTTTGTCGCCCGAGGACGCGGCCAGTCTGCGCCGCACGGTGAGCGACATCTACGCGTTCATGAGCTCCTGCGAAAGCATCTCGCACCGCCTGCTCGCCTTTCACTTCAAGCTCTGGCACGGCGTGTGGCTGCGGCCGCTGCCGGCCTTCCTGCGCAAGGCGCGGCCTGACCTGGCGCAGCGCTACGAGCAGTCGCTCGGGCTGATCGAGGCGCAGGTCGAGCGCCTGTTCGGCACCGGCTGGCGCTTCTTCCCCAAGCGTTCCTATTTCCGCCAGCACGTCGGCATGGTGCAAAAAGTGCCATGGCACATCGACGCCGACGCCGCCTCGATCTACCGGGTCGCCGGCGCGGCGATCAACGTCTGGATGCCGCTCGACACGGTCGGCGCCGACCTGCCCTCGCTCGACTACGTACCGCGCTCGCACGCGGTGATGCGCACCGTGCCGATGCTGACCGGCGAGGAAAAATACCGCGATGACGCCTTCGTCGACGGCGTCGGCACGCCGGCGACGCCGCAGCTCGACGTCGGCGATGCGCTCGTTTTCGACCAATACACTCTGCATCGCACGCAACAGACCGGATCCCGGAAGACCATCCGCACGGCGTGCGAATTTCGCTTCGTCCGCCACGCCGCGCCGACCTTGCAGGGCTTGAACGGCTGGCTGCGCTACAACTGGAATGTGCTGTTCTCGCCGCAGGGCTACGTCGCCGAACGGGCAAAGGGCTTCCTCGGCCTCAGGCAAAAGGGCTCCTCTACGGCGTAGCCACCTGCCGACGTGTTGCGATACAATATGCAACTCGGGGACATGAGGGACGAGAACGCATCGCCGATGAACGCAACCGTCGAAGGTGCGCCGCGGCGCGAGGATGTGCCGGCGCTGACCGGCTTACGCTTTCTCGCCGCCTTCGCCGTCCTGTTGGCTCATGGCGTGTTGGCGACGCTCGCCAATGATCGGTCGCCCCAAGGCGCCGTGATGTGGCTGAGCACGGCGTCCGGATTCGGCATGACGCTGTTTTTCGTTCTCTCCGGCTTTGTCATTCATTACAACTACGCAAGGCTCGTAACCGCGGGAGGCTTGCGCGGCATCGCCGCCTTCGTGTGGGCCCGCTTCGCTCGCCTCTATCCGCTGTTTCTCTTGATGCTGCTGGTCTACGTGCTGGCGAGCCGGCGGCATTACGAGCTCTGGACCGGACATCCTGAACAATTCAATGCCGTTATCGAGGCGCTTCCGTACTTTCTCCTGTCGATCCAAAGTTGGGTCTACAAGGTGATCGACGGCGGCTCGCTGGTCACCGCCATTCGCGGCGGCTCACCACCGACGTGGTCAATTTCGACCGAATGGTTTTTCTATTTCGCCTATCCGGCCGTGGCCTGGCTCGTATTGCGGGCGCGCGCCGTACCGATCATCGTGCTCGCCGCCTTGATCTGGTGCGCACTGTGGACGGCATTGTCGACCGGGCTCTACCGACACACGATGCAACTCGACGCCTGGGCCGTGGCTCATTTCGGGCCCACTGCCGGTATCCAGAACCAAGAGGATTCGTTCGTGCGCTGGCTGTCGTACGAATCGCCCTATCTGCGCATCGGTGAATTCGTGCTCGGCGTCATCATCGCGCAGCTCTACGTCGCATTGTGCCGCCGCAACCTTACGACCTTCGAAAACGCCTTGGGAACGGCGGCTTTTTTCGCGGCGGCGGCGAGCGTAGCGCTGATCACCTATTGGGAATACAGCCCTGACGTGCCGATGAACGTGTTTCGCGAAATGAACATGAATTTCGCTCTGGCGCCGTCGGTGGCGCTCCTGGTTTTCTGCGCGGCCCGTTATCGCAACCCGGTCTCGCTGCTATTGACGTCGCGGCCGGTTATCGCGCTTGGTAATGCCAGCTACTCGATTTACCTGGTGCATTCCGTTGTGTTGATCAGCGCGGTCAAGCTCACTGGCGCAAGCATCCACGGCGTCCCCTATAATATTGCGAAGCTCGTAGTCTTGATGGCGATCGTGGTGGCTATCTCGCTGGTACTCTACACCTGTTATGAGGCGCCGGCGCGTCAATGGCTGCGGCAGCGGTGGCGCAAGCTACCGGCTTTCGCGACATTCACCGACGCCGCGCAGTCGTCGCCAACCTAGGACGCCGGGTCCAAGCGATATCGGGCCAAGGCCGGCCGCCTTTGCCATCGCTCGGCGGGCAGGGCAATATGGAACTGTGCAAGCCGCCCCCGAATGCCGCACAAGGAAATACCCGTTGTGACCGCTGCCAAAGCAGCCATGGATGGCGTGATCGTCTCGCAGCCGGTGGCGGCGCCGCTGACGCGATCGGCGATTTTTCTGGTCGTGACCATAAATCCGGGTCCGGACAATCGTGCCGCGGTTCGATCGTTCTGCGCCGACCTTCCCGCGCTGTTCCGCGCGGTGGAATTTCGCAACCTGGAGGCCGGCCTCACCTGCGTGATGGGAATCGGCTCCGCCGCCTGGGACCGCCTGTTCGGCCAGCCGCGGCCGGCGGAATTACATTCCTTCCGCGAGATCCGAGCGGGGTCGCGTCACGCGGTTTCGTCGCCGGGCGATCTGCTGTTCCACATCCGCGCCAAGCGCACGGATCTCTGCTTCGAGCTCGCGGCCGGGATCATGGCAAGCCTCGGCGAGGCGGTCTGCGCGGTCGACGAGGTTCATGGATTTCGCTACTTCGACGACCGCGACCTGCTCGGCTTCGTCGATGGCACGGAGAATCCGCGCGGACCGGAGGTGACCGAGGCCGCGATCATCGGCGCCGAGGATCCGGCATTTGCCGGCGGCAGCTACGTTATCGTGCAGAAATATCTGCACGACATGGACGCCTGGAACGCGTTGTCTACGGAGGCGCAGGAGCGCATCATCGGCCGCGCCAAGCTGTCCGACATCGAGTTGGACGATTCGATAAAGCCGACGTCGGCGCACAACGCGCTCACCACCATCACCGAGAACGGCAGGGAGCTCAAGATCCTGCGCGACAACATGCCCTTTGGCAACGTGGCCGCGGGCGAGTTCGGCACCTACTTCATCGGCTATTGCCGAACGCCCCGGGTCATCGAGCAGATGATCGAGAACATGTTCGTCGGCCGCCCGCCCGGCAATTATGACCGGCTGCTCGACTTCAGCCGCGCGGTGACCGGAACGTTGTTTTTTGCGCCATCCGCTACATTCTTGGAATCCGTCAACGAGGACGATGCCACAGCAGCGCCGCCCGTCGCAGCGCCGATGGCCGAGCCCGCGCCATCGACGACAGCGGCGTCCGATGGTTCGCTCGGCATCGGCTCCCTCAAAGGAGAGAACCGGCATGAATAATCTTCATCGCGAGCTTGCCCCGATTTCGGAAGCGGCGTGGGCGGACATCGAGGAGGAGACGACGCGTACCGTCAAGCGCTATCTCGCCGCGCGGCGCGTGGTCGACGTCAACGGCCCCGGCGGCGTCGGCCTTTCCGCCGTCGGCACCGGCCACCTCAAGAACCTTGCGGCACCCGGGGACGGGATTCTCGCGCGACAGCGTGACGTCAAGGCACTGGTCGAGTTTCGAGTCCCGTTTGAGCTGGATCGCCAGCAGATCGACGACGTGGAACGCGGCGCCAACGACTCCGACTGGCAACCCGCGAAAGACGCGGCGCAGAAGATCGCCTATGCCGAGGACCGGGCTATTTTCGAGGGCTACGCCGCGGCAGGCATCGTCGGCGTGCGTCAGGGCACCAGCAACCCGACCATGACGCTACCGGCCGAGGTGCGGCAGTATCCCGACGTCTTTGCTCAGGCGTTGAGCCAACTGCGTCTCGTCGGCGTCAACGGCCCCTATTCGATCCTGCTCGGCGCCGAAGCCTATACCGCCCTCGCCGAGACCAGCGACAACGGCTACCCGGTGCTGGAACATGTCAGAAAGCTGGTCAAAGACGAGATCATCTGGACTCCCGCCATTGCCGGCGCCTTTGTGCTGACCACTCGTGGCGGCGATTTCGATCTGCACATCGGCCAGGACGTGTCCATCGGGTATCTGAGCCATACCGACCGCGCTGTGCGCCTCTACCTGCAGGAGACGCTGACGTTTCTCCTGCTCACAACGGAAGCCGCCGTCGCGCTGGCGCCTGCCACAGAGAGGAAGAAGAGGACCTGACGCGATCGCCGGACCGGTTCTACGAGGACAGGCGGCCCGGTGCTGCGATCAATCTGAAGCGCAGCTAATACAGCCCGCCGGTGCCGGACTGGCGCACCGCGCCGGCGGCGGCATCGGGCGACACGGCCGGCAGCGGCCCGCCGTTCGCCGTGTCGGCGCCGATCACCGAGTAGCTGTCGGGCGGCGCGGTGCCCGGCTTGAAGGCTTCGAGGATGACGTTGGTGTCGCCCGGCCCGGCGCGCATGCCGGTCTTGGCGTTGACGCGGATCAGCTTGATGCCCGGCGGCACGCGGAACGGAATCGGCGGCTTGTCGACCAGCGCAAGCTTGAGGAAGTCCTTGACGATCGGCGCCGCGAGATGGCCGCCGGTGGCGAGCCGGCCGATATGGCGCGGCTTGTCGTAGCCCATATAGACGCCGCAGACGATGTCCGGCGAGAAGCCGATGAACCACACGTCCTTCTCGTCGTTGGTGGTGCCGGTCTTGCCGGCGATCGGCTTGCCGACTTCGCGCACCACGGTTGCGGTGCCGCGCTGCACGACGCCTTCCATCAGCGAGGTGATTTGATAGGCGGTCATCGGGTCGATCACCTGCTCGCGGCGATCGACCAGCGTCGGCTCGGGCTGATCGTCCCATTTGGCGGCGTCGCAGCCGAGGCATTCGCGGGTGTCGTGCTTGTAGATGGTGTGGCCGTAGCGGTCCTGGATGCGGTCGATCAGGGTCGGGATGACGCGGCGGCCGCCGTTGTCGAACATCGAATAGGCGGTGACCATGCGCAGCACCGTGGTCTCGCCGGCACCCAGCGCGTACGACAGATACGGCGGCAGCTCGTCATAGACGCCGAAGCGCTTGGCATATTCGGCGATCAACGGCATGCCGATGTCCTGCGCGAGCCGCACCGTCATCACGTTGCGCGACTGCTCGAGGCCGAACCGCAGCGTCGACGGCCCGAAAAACTTGCCGCCGTAGTTTTCTGGCCGCCAGATGCCGCCGCCCTGCCCCATGTCGATTTCGATCGGCGCGTCCATGACGATGGTCGAGGGCGTGTAGCCGTTGTCGAGCGCCGCCGCATAGACGATGGGCTTGAACGAGGAGCCCGGCTGCCGCAGCGCCTGGGTGGCGCGGTTGAACTGGCTCTGGTCGAACGAGAAGCCGCCGACCATGGCGAGCACGCGGCCGGTCCGCGGGTCCATCACCACCATGGCGCCGGAGATTTCCGGAACCTGGCGCAACCGGTATTTGCCCTGATCGCCCGTCGGCTCGACATAGACGACGTCGCCGACCGCCAGCACCTGGCTCACCGCGGCGATCGGCTTTCCAGTCGGCCCGTTCGCGCTGGCCGGCCGCGCCCATTTCACGCCGTCGAGCGTGATGTTGCCGGTGTCGCGCGCCTTGAGCACGTTGCCGCCGGGATCGCGGCCCGGCTCAAGGCCGATGCGCGCGGCATCGTTGGTGACGTCGAGCACCACCGCCATGTGCCAGGGGTCGATGTCGGACAGCGATTTGACGTCGGCGAGCTTGATGCCCCAGTCACCCGACGTGTCGATCTTGGCGACCGGGCCGCGATAGCCCTGGCCCTCATCGAAATTGACCAGGCCGTTGATCATGGCCTGGCGCGCCATCTGCTGAATCTTCGGATCGAGCGTGGTGCGGACCGACAGGCCGCCTTCGTAGAGTTTCTTCTCGCCGTAATTGTCGTAGAGATAGCGCCGCACTTCCTCGGTGAAATATTCGGCGGCGAAAATGTGGGCGCCGGTCGGCCGCGTCGTGACGTTGAGCGGCTCCTTGCGCGCCTTGTCGGCTTCGGTGGCGGTGATGTAGCCGTCCTCGGCCATGCGGTCGATGACGTAATTGCGCCGCGCGATCGCTTCGTCGCGGCGGCGGAACGGGTTATAGTTGTTGGGCCCTTTCGGCAGCGCGGCGAGGTAGGCGGCCTCCGCGATCGTCAGCTCGTGCACCGACTTGTCGAAATAGAGCAGCGACGCTGCGGCCACGCCGTAGGCGCCGAAGCCGAGATAAATCTCGTTGAGATAGAGCTCGAGGATCTTTTCCTTCGAATAGGTGCGCTCGATGCGCAGCGCCAGCAGCGCTTCCTTGATCTTGCGCTCGAACGACACCTCGTTGGTGAGCAGGAAGTTCTTGGCGACCTGCTGGGTGATCGTCGAAGCGCCTTGCGGCCGACGGCTGGACCCGTAGTTCTCGACATAGAGCAGCCCGGCACGGGCGATGCCATAAATGTCGATGCCGGGATGCTGGTAGAAGTTCTTGTCCTCGGCGGCGATGAAGGCGTTGGTGACGAGCTTGGGAATCGCCTGGATCGGCAGATAGAGGCGGCGCTGATTGGCGTACTCGGCGAGCAACGAGCCGTCCGCGGCGTGAACCCGCGTCATCACCGGCGGTTCATAATCCTGTAGCTGAGAATAATCCGGTAAATCCTTGGAGTAGTGCCATAATAGACCGGCTACCGCCGCCACGCCGACGATGAAGAAGATTGTGCCGACCGCGAACAGAAAGCCTAGAAAGCGCAACAGAACCTTCATGCGGAATATCCTGCCGCGTTGCTGAGGGCGCCAGCGCCCGGCCGATTCGGCCTCCGCCACGAGGCGGCGGCGCAGTCTGGCAGCATTGCCGTCAATTCGCTAGGGAGCCCAACCCTGACGGCCGGTGGTCGCTCCGGTTTTTGTTCAAACTGAGGCCGTTGCGGTAAGATGCGGTCCTTCCGCTTCAATTGGGCCGGGTGGCGACATGGGTGGTAAAGTAGCCATCGACGGCCTGGGCTATCGCCGCGGCGGTACGGTCGCGCCAAGTGTCGGACAACAGCGACTGCAGGTCCGTCTTGTTCGACACATAGCCGAGTTCGACCAGCACCGACGGCACGTCCGGCGCGCGCAGCACCTTGAAGCCTGCCGACTTGAGCGGACTTTTGTACATGCGCGTCGCGCCCTTCATGTCGCCGACCAGGCGATGGGCGAATTGCTGGGAATAAGTCCTGGTTTCGCGCTGGGCGAGGTCGAGCAGGATACCGGCGACATCGTCGGGCTCGTCCTTGAGATCGACGCCGGCGATGACGTCGGCGCGGTTCTCCTGCTCGGCCAGCCGCGCCGCCTCGGAATCGGTTGCGGTGTCGGACAGCGTATAGACGGTGGCGCCCTGGGCGTCGCCCTCCTTCTTGGGCAGCGAATCGGCGTGGATGGAAACGAATAGCGCGGCGCCGGCACTGCGCGCCATGTGCACGCGCTCGGCGAGCGGAATGAAGGTGTCGTCGGTCCGCGTCAGCATCACGCGATATTTGCCGATTTTCTCGATGCGATCGCGCAGCCGCTGCGCAAAATCGAGCACGATATTCTTCTCCATCTCGCCGTCCGGCCCTTTGGTGCCGTTGTCGATGCCGCCGTGGCCGGGATCGAGCACCACCAGCGGACGGGTGTCGGCGGTATCGGCGTGCGGCTCGCTGCGCGGCGGCTGCTCGGCGGCGGCCTGCTTGGTGTCGGCGACCACTTTGCGCAAAAAACTGTCGCGGTCGATCGGCGCAAGCTCGAGCACGAGCCGCGCCGGCGCGCCGGCGGCGGCGTCGACCACGAAAGCCTTGTCGATGCGGGCCGGCTTCGCCAGGTCGAGCACCAAGCGCGAGCGGCCCGGCATCATCAGACCGAACCGGAAGGTCTTGACCAGGCCGCGCCCGCTCTCGCCGGCCCTGGGCGGTAGCTGGAAATTCACTTGCGGGACGTCGACAACGACGCGATAGGGATCGGACAGGGTGAAGGCGCGAAGCTCGATCTTGCGGCTGACATCCATGACGAAGCGGGTCTGCGCCTCGTCGCCGCCGACGCGCACATCGGTCGCGACCGGAATCGAATCGCCCGCGGTAGTGGTATCCGGTGCCGCCGGCCCGGCCGCCGAAGCGCCACCCGCGAACAGGGCACCGAGCAAAGCCCAGATCGCCGCCCGGACAGCCATCGGTCAAACCCCTTTCGCGCCGTCTTACTTTATTAGGGAGCCGCGGTTAATCGAAATTAAATGGCAAGAAATAGGGCGCCACGACCGGCATGAGCCCGCAATTTTTGGGCAAAGCCCACAGACAGCTTGCCAATTCCCCGTCTCGGGCCTTATGAAGAGTACGCTGACAGTGACAGGTTCCGGTTGTGTCGCGTTAGGGCATCCGGCACGTCCGCGGTCACGGTTCCTCGAACAGGGCAATGGGAACCGCAGCGGGCGCCCGCTTTCGAACCCGTTCGGCGCCACGTGGTGCCAATGACGGCGGAACGAAGAAGCGACGCCGATACCCTTAAGGGAAAAGACAGCGGGAACCATGGCGCACGCCGGCAGCGAAACGCTGCCGGACCCAAGTGTCGTGCCATGCCGTCAGCGGACGACAGAAATTGCGGCAGCGCCGAGCGCTGCTGCCCATCGCGGTTTGGAGTTCATGTTCGAGGCGCACATCTTCCTGGGACCGATCTTCCCGACGGAAGTGCAGGTTCGATCGCAATGTCGGCACGGCAGCGCTCGCGCGCTGGCCAGCCGGCCGATCGGCATCGACCGCCCTCGTAGTACCCGATCCGTATCCTTCACCGACAATCGGGCAGGTTGCCGTTCCCCGTCGCCGATCCGGCGCGGAGTGCACGGCCTGCCGCCCGTCATGAGAATTGCCAATGGCCAACAAAATGCTCATCGACGCGACCCATCCCGAGGAGACCCGGGTGGTCGTTTTGCGCGGCAATCGCGTCGAGGAATTCGACTTCGAATCCGCGCATCGTAAGCAACTCCGCGGCAACATCTATCTGGCGAAAGTCACCCGCGTCGAGCCGTCGCTGCAGGCGGCGTTCGTCGATTACGGCGGCAACCGCCACGGCTTCCTGGCCTTCAGCGAAATCCATCCGGACTACTACCAGATCCCGGTCGCCGACCGGCAGGCGCTGATCGACGAGGAGGAGCGCGCGCAGCGCGCCGCCGACGAAGAGGTCGACCGCCGCTCGCACCGCCGGCGCGACCGCGGCCGGCCCGCGCGCCGCCGCGACCAGGCGATCCAGGGCGAGGTCGCCGAAGGGGCCGATGCGCCTTCGGACGAGCACGGCGCGGAGTCGGGTCACGACGCAGCGCCGATCGATGTCGAAGCGACGGAGGCGGCCGAGGAGACCTCGACGGCACAGCCGGCCGGCGAGCTTGCGCCAACCGTTGCCGCGGACCCGCCGCCGCTCACCCCGGCGGACGGCGAGCCGCTATCCACCGAGTCGGTGGCGGCGGCCGCAGCGCCGGAACAGCATGAATCTTCCGCCGCCGGGATAGCGGCGAGCGACGAGCCGGTCGCCGATCACGGCGAGCTCGAGCCGCCGACCGGCGAGGCCACCGAGATCGCACCGGAAGCCGGCGAAAACGGCAACGGCGCCGAAGCCCTCGCCGAGGACGACCATGGTGGCGAAAACGGCGGCGAGGAGGAGATCGTCGAATCGGTCGGCGGCGCCGACGCGCTGGAGGAAGTGCCGGATCGCGCGCCGCGCTATCGCCGCCAATACAAGATCCAAGAGGTGATCAAACGCCGGCAGGTCATGCTGGTGCAGGTGGTCAAGGAGGAACGCGGCACCAAGGGTGCGGCGCTCACCACCTATCTGTCGATCGCCGGCCGCTATTCGGTGTTGATGCCCAACACCGCCCGCGGCGGCGGCATCAGCCGCAAGATCACCAATGCCGAAGACCGCGCCCGCCTCAAGGAGGCCGCCGCCGAGCTCGAAGTGCCCGAAGGCATGGGCGTGATCCTGCGCACCGCAGGCGCCAGCCGCACCAAGATCGAGATCAAGCGCGATTTCGAATATCTGCTGCGGCTGTGGGAGACGGTGCGCGACCTGACGCTCAAGTCCACCGCGCCAAAGCTCGTCTACGAGGAAGGCTCGCTGGTCAAGCGCTCGATCCGCGACCTCTACGGCAAGGATATCGACGAAGTCATCGTCGCCGGCAACGATGCCTATCACGAGGCCAAGGACTTCATGCGCATGCTGATGCCGGGCCATGCGCGCAGCGTGAAACTTTATTCCGACGCCCAGCCGCTGTTGTCGCGCTACGGCGTCGAAAACCAGCTCGACGCAATGTTCTCGCCGGTCGTGCAGCTCCGCTCCGGCGGCTACATCGTGCTCAACCAGGCCGAGGCTTTGGTCGCGATCGACGTCAATTCCGGCCGCGCTACCCGCGAGCATCACATCGAGGACACCGCGCTCAAGACCAATCTGGAAGCCGCCGATGAAATCGCCCGCCAGCTACGCTTGCGCGATCTCGCCGGACTCATCGTCATCGACTTCATCGACATGGAGGAGAAGCGCAACAACCGCTCGGTCGAACGGCGGCTGAAGGAATGCCTCAAGCACGATCGCGCCCGCATCCAGGTCGGCCGCATTTCCCATTTCGGCCTGCTCGAAATGTCGCGGCAGCGCATCCGCACCAGCGTGCTGGAAAGCTCGACGGAGAAATGTCCGTATTGCGGCGGCTCGGGCCATGTCCGCTCGGTATCGTCGCTGGCGCTGCAGGTGCTGCGCACGCTCGAAGAGCAATTGATGCGCGGCGCCACCCACAATCTCGCCGCCCGCACCCGGCCCGATGTGGCGCTCTATGTGCTCAACCAGAAGCGCGCCCATCTGCGCGCGCTGGAAGAGCGCTTCGCCATCACCATCACGATCGTGGCCGATGAATCGGTCACCGCGCCGCAGGCGTTCGTGATCGAGCGCGGCGAGCAGATGCATACGCCGGAAGCGGCCCGCGCGCTTGCCGAGCAGAACCAGGCCCTGACCGCCGTGCCGCTCGAGGATGAAGACGATCTCGAAGACGAAAGCGCGGCGGAGACGCTGCAGGGCGAAGACGTCGCCGAGGCGTCGGCGCCGGAATCGGCGGAACCCCACGACGACGGGCCGCGCCGACGGCGACGCCGACGCGGACGCGGCCGTGGCGGACGCGACGCCGACGGCGAGCGCCGCGAGCCCATCCCGGTCGGCGACGAGGCGGC
>JASHQO010000482.1 GCA_030039105.1 Xanthobacteraceae bacterium | reverse complement strand
GCTCGTTCGCGCCATGATCAATCGCAGCGCCGAGGCCGACGATGCCGCCGCCGCCGTGATCGCTACCATCGGCGAATTGCTGGCGGCATGGAGCGCGATTCCCTCTGCCGATCTTGCCCCGCTTGCGGGGGCGACAGCGGCGGCGCAGGCGGCGCGCGCGGTGCTGACGCGCAGCGACCTCTACGGCTCGCTGCCCTATCTGGTCGGCGCGGCACGCTCCGCCGCGTCCGTCATCCGCGATCGCTTTTCGCCCGATGCTTGGCGCGCGATCAGCGATCTCGCCACCATGATCTACGCGCCGCTGCCGATGACGCCGGCCGAGAGCGCGATCACCGAGCGGGTCGAAGCGGCGTTGCGCATCGTCGCGTCGCTGTCCGGCCTTGCCCAGGAAAACATGACCCAGCTCGCCGGCTGGCGTTTCCTCGAGCTCGGCCGCCGCATCGAACGCGCGCTCTTGACCTGCCGGCTGGTGCGCTGCTTCGCCGAAGCCGGCGCGCCGGACGGCGGTCTCGACGTGCTGCTCGACCTTGCCGACAGCCAGATCAGCTATCGGCAGCGTTATGTCATGGTCGCGGCGCTGGCGCCGGTGGTCGATCTGGTCATGCTCGATCCTAACAATCCGCGCTCGGTGCTGTTCCAGCTCGACCGCATCGAGACTCATCTTGGTGCGCTACCGCGCAGCAGTTCCGCCGGGCGGCTGTCGCCGGTGCAGCAGATCGCCGCCTCGATCGCGACGCGGCTGCGCACCGCCGACGCCGCCAAGATCGACGATGCCTCGATCGTGGAGCTCGAGCAGGCGCTGATGAAGCTGTCGGATGCGATCGGCGGCGCCTATCTCACCAGCAACGAGCGCTCGGACGGTTGGGAGGCGCTGGCATGATCTACGACGTGCGGCAGACCACCGTGTGCAGCTACGCCTCGCCGGTGGCGCATGCGCGTCACGTGCTGCGCCTGACCCCGGTGTCGCGCGACGGCGAGCGCGTCCACGTCGCCGCGCTGCAGATCGCGCCAGAGCCCGCGCAACGGCGCGAGGGCGCGGATTTCTTCGGCAATCGCCTGACCTGGATCGAAGTCGCCGAGCCCCATGACGCCCTCACGGTGAAGCTCGCCGCCCGCGTCGGCATCGATGCGCCGGTCGTGCCGGAGCCGCAATCGACGCCACCCTGGGAAACGGTGCGCGCGGATGCGTTTGCGGCGAGCGACATCGGCCCGCAGTCGCCGGCGCATTTTTTGTTCCCGAGCCGCCTGGTGTCGCTCGATCCCGAGATCCGCGACTACACGCGCGAGAGTTTTTCTCCGGGCCGGCCGGTGCTCGATGCCGCAATGGAGCTGATCGGCCGGCTCAAGGCCGACATCGCCTACGAGATCGGCGCCACCACGGTGACCACCACGCCGCCAATGTCGTTCGCGCTGCGCCGCGGCGTCTGCCAGGATTTCGCGCATATCATGATCGCGGGCCTGCGCGGCCTCGGCCTGCCGGCGGCCTACGTCAGCGGCTATCTGCGCTCGGCGCCGCGCACCGACTTAAATCGCCTGCAAGGCAGCGAAGCGATGCATGCCTGGGTGCTGCTGTGGTGCGGCTCGCCGGCAAGTGGCGAGCGGCGGGGCGGCGGTTGGTTTGGGCTCGATCCCACCAACGCGGTGATCGCCGCCGCGGACCACGTGACATTGGCGGTCGGCCGCGACTATACCGATGTGGCGCCGGTGGACGGCGTCATTCTCGGATCGGGCGGGCAGCGCATGGGCGTGTCCGTGAACGTCACGCCGGTGCAATAAGGCTCGCATCGCTTCGACGGCATCGGGAAATTGTCGGGAGGATTACGCATGCGTGCTTATCAATTGCCGAAAGGCGGCGCCGGTATCGAGTCGCTGACTCGCGTCGAGCTGCCGGAATCGAAACCGCAGCATCGCCAGGTCAAGGTCAAGGTCGCCGCCTGCTCGCTGAATTTCCGCGATCTCGGCATCGTGCGCGGCACCTACCGCATGCCGGTGCGCGACAACGTCGTGCCGCTGTCCGACGGCGCCGGCGAGGTCGTGGAAGTCGGCGCCGGCGTCGCGCGCGTCAAAGTCGGCGACAAGGTCGCGGGCTGCTTCTTCCAGCGCTGGGTCGGCGGCGAGCCGAGCCAGACCGTGCAGGCGAGCGCGCTCGGCGGCTCGATCGACGGTATGCTCGCCGAATATGCCGTGCTGGAAGAAGACGGCGTGGTGAAAATCCCCGCGCATCTGTCGGCGCAGGAGGGCGCGACGCTGCCGTGCGCCGCGGTCACGGCATGGCACGCCATGATACAGCACGCCAAATTGATCGCGGGCCAGACCGTGCTGCTGCAGGGCACCGGCGGCGTGTCGATCTTCGCCCTGCAGTTCGCCCACGCCATGGGCGTCACCGCCATCGTCACCTCGTCGAGCGACGACAAGCTCAAGCGCGCCAAAGCGCTCGGCGCCGCTCACACCGTCAACTACAAAGCCACGCCGGACTGGGAGAAGGCGGCGGTCGCTTTCACCGGCGGCCGCGGCGTCGATCACGTCGTCGAGGTCGGCGGCGCCGGCACCCTGGCGCGCTCGTTCGGCGCCATCCGCATCGGCGGCAAGATTTCCATGATCGGCGGCCTGAGCGGCGCCGCCACCGAGCTCAATCCCGGCCTGATCCTGGCGCGGCGCGCCAACGTGCAGGGCATCTCGGTCGGCTCGACGGAAATGTTCGAGGCGATGAACGCGGCCATTGCCGCCAACGCCATCAAGCCGGTGATCGACCGCGAATTCGGCTTCGACGAAGCGCAGGCCGCCTACCGGCACATGGCGTCGGGTGCCCACTTCGGCAAAATCGTCATTCGCGTGAATTGATCGGCAGCGCCCGGCGTTTTAGAACAGCGTGAGCTGCCGGTCTTGCGGCTTGCGGCGCAACTGCGCCTGCTGCCGTCTGACAAGCTCGTTCTCGATATCGGCAAGGAACGGCGAGGACGCTTGCGTGCGCACGCGGCCGCGCCATTGCCGCTTCAGCGCGCGGCTCAGCACCAGGCCATCCTTGGCGCGGGTCATGCCGACATAGAACAGCCGGCGCTCCTCGGCCAATTGCTCCGGCGCCAAGTCGTCGGCATTGCCGAAATGCAGCGGCACAAGGCCGTCCTCCAGGCCGACGATGAAGACGAACGGAAATTCCAGGCCTTTCGCGGCGTGCAGCGTCAACAGCGCGACGCCGTCGGCGCGCGGGTCCCAGCAATCGGCGTCGCTGGCGAGCGCGACGGCATCGCGAAAGCGCGCGTCGTCGCCGCCACAGCTTTCCGCGAGCGGCAGCAGCCGTTGCAGCGCGAGCGCGGTTGCGGCGGGTTGCTCCGCCGCAATGCGCTGCGCAGCAGCGCCAAGCCGTGCCGCCAAATCCTGGCCGCGGGGCTCGACCGTCGCCAAGGCGCCGAGCAGGGCGCGCACCGCCGCGTCCTCGGCCAGCGGCGCGTGGGAGTGCTTGCGGAACGGTATACCCGAGCGGGCCAGCGCCTCGGTGAGCGCCGCGGCTTGCGCCTCGGTGCGATAGAGCACGGCGAAATCGGCGAACCCCGACGCCTTGCCGTGGCCGTCGGCGCGGCCGCTGTCGATCGAGAAGAAGCTGTGCCCGCCGATTGCTCGCTCGACGGTCGCCACCACGAATTCGGCCTCGGCGCGCTCGCTCGGCGCGGCATGGATGGTGATGCGCTCGTGCATGGCGCGCACCATCTCGGCGACCGGCTCGTCGGGGGTTCCGGCGATGACCTGCGCGGCCGCGCTGACGATGGTGCCGGTGGAGCGGTAATTGCGCTTGAGCGCGACTTCGACCGTGGCCGGATAATCGCCACGCAAGCGCGCAAAGCAAGCGGCATCGGCGCCGCGGAAGCCGTAGATCGCCTGGTGCGGATCGCCGATGACGCAAAGATTGCCGTCGGGCGGCGGCGCGAGCAGGGTAAGCAGGCGATATTGCTGCGCGTCGACGTCCTGGAATTCGTCGACGCAGACGAAGCGGAAGCGCTGGCGATAGAGCGCCGCGACGTCGGGATTGCCGGCGAGCAGCTTTACGCTCAGGCCGACAAGATCGTCGAAGTCGATCCAATTGTTGGCGGCGAGGATATTGCGATAGGCAGCGCGCGCTTCGGCCACTTCGCCTTCGGGCTCAATGCCCGCCCGCTCCGCCTTCGAGATGGCGCGCATGAGATTTTGTACGCGCGGCTCCGGCACTTCGAGCGCGGCCGCGAGCGCCGTTGCCCGCTCCGCTTCGCCGGCGACGCGGAAACCGGGTGCGTTGGCGTGCTCGCGCAGCAGCGTCAGTCCAAGCGAGTGGAAGGTATGGACCGCGATCGCGCCTGCCGGCTCACCGAGGAGCGCGCGCAGGCGCGCCTTCATTTCCGCGGCGGCGCGGCGGGTAAAGGTGATGGCGAGACACTCCTGGGCGGCGGCGCCGCAATCGTTCACGAGATGAGCGACGCGGTGCATCAGCGTGCGGGTCTTGCCCGAGCCGGGGCCGGCCACGATCAGCAGCGGGCCGTCCACGACCGACGCGGCGGCGCGTTGATCGTCGTCGAGCGCATCGAGGATGCCGCGACGCTCCTTGACCTCGCCTGGTAAGGGCGGCGGCAATCGCGCGGCGGTCGGCTGCGGGTGCGTCGGCGTTGCGAGCGAAGTCGGCGTTGCGAGCGAAGACTGGCCCGCACCCGGCGCCTGCGGCGCCATCCTTGCCTTTTCGGGGGCAGGGCTTGGCGCGGCGCCTTCGAACAGCAGCCCGCCGGCAATGTGGCGCCGCAGCTCGTCGTCCTGGAACAACTTGATGACGCCGTATTCGCCGTCATAGCCCGCGTCGCGGATGACCTGGCCGGCGCGCAGCCGTGCGATGCCTTCCGCCAACAGGGACGACCCTGCGCGCGAAACATCTTCGAGCGGCATCGACTGCAGAATGTCGAGCTCGGAGCCGAGCGACGACAAGAGCTTGCCGTAGCCGCGCTCGACGGTCTTGCTCGACGGCCCGCTGCCGGCGATCTCGCCGAGAATTTCCGGCAAGGCAACGAGATTCGACACTTCGCCCGCGGTCGGCGGCGGCAGCGCTTCGGCTGCGCTGCGGTCGGCGAGCGTCTCGATCCGGTGCAGGACGCCGATGGTCATCGGGCCGCCGCACACCGGACAGCGGTTGCCCTGGGCCAGCGTTTCCTGCGGCAAGAGCTTGACGCCGCATTTGCGGTGGCCGTCGAGGTGGTACTTGCCTTCC
>JASHQO010000481.1 GCA_030039105.1 Xanthobacteraceae bacterium | reverse complement strand
CTCGATTCCAACCTGCCGATCGTCCACGTCGATCCGATGCAGGTCGAGCAGGCGCTGGTGCAGATCATCGACAATGCCGCGAAATATTCGCCGGCCGGCTCGCCGATCCGCGTCGCCGCCCATCCCAATGGCCAGACCGTCATGCTGTCGGTGCACGACACCGGCGCCGGCCTCACGACCGACGAAAGGCAGCAGGTCGGCGACCGCTTCTTCCGCGGCCCGCGCCACGCCGCCACCACATCCGGCTCCGGGCTCGGGCTGTGGATCGCCAATGCTTTCATCACCGCCAACGGCGGCAAGGTGGAGGTCGAGAGCGACGGCGCCGACCGCGGCACCACCGTGACCATCCATCTGCCGATGTCGCCCGAAGCCGAACGATTGGAGACCAGCGTCGATGACTGAAACTCCGGCATCCGTCCTCGTCGTCGACGACGAGGTGCAAATCCGCCGCTTCCTGCGCACCGGCTTCGAGCTCGACGGCTTCACCGTGCAGGAAGCCGAGACCGGCGCCGAGGCGTTGCGCGCGGCGACGCTCAAACCGTCGGACCTGGTGATCCTCGACCTCGGCCTGCCCGACATGGACGGCGCCGACGTGCTGGAGCGGCTGCGCTCATGGTCGAGCGTGCCGCTGATCGTGCTCTCGGTGCGCGCCAGCGAGAACGAGAAAGTGCGGCTGTTGGAGCTCGGCGCCGACGACTACGTGGTCAAGCCGTTCGGCATGGCCGAGCTGTTGGCGCGCGCCCACTCGGCGATGCGGCGGCAGCTACGCGCCGCGCGCGGCGAGCCGATGATGAAATTCGGGCCGCTGGCGATCGATTTTGCCGCCCGGGCCGTGTTCATCAACGACCGGCGGGTGACGCTGACGCCCAAGGAATACCGGCTGCTGCAGATCCTGGCCCAGCATTCCGGCAACGTCGTCACCCACCAATTCCTGCTGCGCGAGGTGTGGGGCAACGAGCACATCGACGATACCCATTACCTGCGCATTTTCGTCCGCAAGCTGCGGCGCAAGATCGAGGCCGACCCGACTCAGCCGCGCATCCTGCTCACCGAGCTTGGCGTCGGCTATCGCCTGGTGTCGCCGGATGCGTCGGCCCCGCAAACCGCGGCGGCCGTCGCGCAGTAGCGCAAAGAGCCCCACGGGCAAGCCCGGCCTTTGCCGCAAACCGGGCTAATGTCCTAAGGCAAAATTAAAACGCAACTCACTGCAATTTCTTGTCTTTTGCGGCCGGGGCAACCGTTTCGGCCGGATAACAGCAATTTTGTGACACCGGTCAACTCGATTTGAACCTTTGTTGCGTAGAACGCGTTTGGACTTGGCAGCGACTAATGGGAGAGCGGGGAGATTTCCAACCTTTCGGCAGTCGCACACCCATCGCAATCGAGGCGTCCTCGACCTCGCCAAACCTAGAACAGGGACGGCAGCTATGAATAACCCCATCAACCTCATCCGCCGCGGCAGCCTTTTTGCAGTCGTTGCCGCCAGCACCATGATCGCGGTCCCCGGCAGCCACGCAGCGCCGGCGTATGACGGGCTGTGGAGCGTCTCCATCGTCACCGAGAAAGGCGACTGCGACCGCGGCTACCGCTATCCGGTCCGCATCACCAACGGCGTCTTGCAGAACGCCGGCAGCGTCAACATTGCCATCAACGGCAAGGTGCAGCCGACCGGCGCCATCACCGTGATGGTAAGCGCCGCGGGCAAGAGCGCCAACGGCACCGGCCGCTTGAGCGGTGACCTCGGCGAAGGCCGCTGGAGCGGCGGCGAGTGCTCGGGCACCTGGACCGCGGAGCGCCGTCCGACCAGTTCCTGACCATCAGTTTCCAAGCTGTCTGCAGGCTGTTTGAATGGGCAAATCCCGGGCGCCGCCGCGCCCGGGATTTTTCGTTTGGAAAGTGAGGAGCGGGGGTCAAAGGCCCTAACGCGTGACACCAAGGCCTACGCAATACTTTGCGACCCCCGTCCCTGCCCGCCTTCGCGTGGAAGGCGGGACGATGCGAATGATTGAAGCGAAGGCAGCGCGATTTCAGGCTTCCGCCGCGTCGTCGTCCTTGGCCTCGCCTTCCTCGCCGGCGAGGATCTTTTCCGCGATCAGGCCGGCATTCTGCCGGATCGCCGCCTCGATCTTGCCGGCGATGTCGGGATTGGCCTTCAGGAACGCCTTGGCGTTCTCGCGGCCCTGGCCGATGCGCTGGCTGTCGTAGGAGAACCAGGCGCCGGATTTCTCCACCACGCCGGCCTTGACGCCGAGGTCGACCAATTCGCCGGTCTTCGACACGCCCTCGCCGTACATGATGTCGAACTCGACCTGCTTGAACGGCGGCGCCAGCTTATTTTTTACGACCTTCACCCGGGTTTGATTGCCGACCACCTCGTCGCGCTCCTTGATGGCGCCGATGCGGCGGATATCGAGGCGGACGGAGGCATAGAACTTGAGCGCATGGCCGCCGGTGGTGGTCTCGGGCGAGCCGTACATGACGCCGATCTTCATGCGGATCTGGTTGATGAAGACCACCATGGTGTTGGAGCGGTTGATCGAGGCGGTGAGCTTGCGCAGCGCCTGGCTCATCAGGCGGGCCTGCAAGCCGGGCTGGTTGTCGCCCATCTCGCCCTCGAGCTCGGCGCGCGGCACCAGCGCCGCCACCGAATCGATCACCAGCACGTCGACCGCGCCGGAGCGCACCAGCGTGTCGGCGATTTCCAGCGCCTGCTCGCCGGCGTCGGGCTGCGAGATCAACAGGTCGTCGACGTTGACGCCGAGCTTGCGCGCGTAGATCGGATCGA
>JASHQO010000480.1 GCA_030039105.1 Xanthobacteraceae bacterium | reverse complement strand
TATAGCCCCGATCTCAACCCGCTGACCAAGCTGGCGCCGCCGCGCGGCAGCGAAATCTATCCGGCGCCGCCGAGCCAGAAGATCCGCATCGGCCGGCGCTTTGCCCGCGAAGGCGAGCTCGAGGATTTTCTCGCCGCCGAGGTGCGCGCCACGCGCGCCATCAACGACGCCGCGCGCCGCGCCGACGTGCCGTGCGCCCAGGCGATGCCGAACGATCTCGGCGACTGGCGCGGCACCGTCGAGTTCATGCTCGGCCCGTTCGAGAGCGGCAAGGATCTGGCCCAGCTCTCGGCGCTGGATATTTCCAAGGCCGCCGAGCGCACCACGGCGAATTTCTGCCGCCAGGGGCTCGGCGCGCTCGTCGCCGGATTGGCCGACGGCCTCACCGTGCAGCTTTCGACGCCGGTGAAATCGATCGACAGCCGGCGCACGCTCACGGTCGAGACCGCGAAGGGCACGCTGACCGCGCGCGCCGCGATCGTCACGGTGTCGACCAACGTGATCGCGCAGGGGCGAATCCAGTTCTTTCCCGACCTGCCCCACCGCAATATCGACGCCTTCAGCCGGCTCTCGCTCGGCAGCTACGACCACATCGCGCTCGAACTTCCCGGCAACCCGCTCGGCCTCGACAGCGACGACCTGATTTTCGAGAAATCCGCCGACGGCCGCACCGCAGCGATGCTGGCCAATGTCTCCGGCCGGCCGCTGTGCGTGGTCGACGTCGCCGGCGCCTTCGGCCGCGATCTCGCGGCGCAGGGCGAAGCCGCCATGGTGGCGTTCGCGTCCGACTGGCTGGCCCGGCTGTTTGGCGCCGAGATCAAAAAATCCATCGGCCGCAGCGGCGTCACGCGCTGGAACGCGGATCCGTTCACGCTCGGCGCCGCGTCGGCCGCGGTGCCCGGCGGCCAGTTGGCGCGCCGCATCATGATGGAAGCGGTCAACGATACGATCTGGTTCGCCGGCGAGGCGGCGCACGAGACGTTGTGGGGCACGGTCGGCGGCGCCTGGGAGTCCGGCGAGCGCGCCGCCAATGCGGTGCTGCAGCGGCTCGGGCCGCTCAAGCCGGCGCCGGCCCAGTCCGAGGCGGCGCCAAGGTCGAGGGCGAAACCGGTGCGCGTCGAGCCGCGCCAGCCGCAGCCGCAGCCGCAGCGCTCGTTCACCGGCACGCCCAGCATCATGCGCGACGAGCGCTGAGCTAAGCGATTTTCGGCACGAAACCTTTTCGGTCCTCGGCGCGACCTACTGTCGGCGCGGTTTCATAGCCGCGCGCGAGCGCTCGTTTGCGCCAAAGTTCCCGAGTGATTTGCGATGCGCGTTGATTCCAAAGCATTTTCCAAGACGGCGGCAAGGCCGACCGCGCAGCGGAACCGCCGACTCGGCGCCGCGGCCGGAACGGCGGCGCTGGTCTTGGTCCTGGGCCTGGTCCTGGGCTTGGTCCTGGGCTTGGGGCTTGCGGTGGTCTGCCTGACGCCGGACAGCCCGGCGGCGCCCGCCGAGTCGGCGGCTGCGGCCGAGATGGAACGCGCAGCCACGCCGGTTCGCGTCGTGTCCGTGCCGCGCGCCCCCGTGCAGGTCGCCGCTGCAACGGCCGCGCCCCAAATCACGGCTCAAGCGCCGGCTAAATGCGGCGATCCGGCTTACGTGTTTCTCAATCCGACCTGCGACATTGCGGCGAAGCGGCATATGTCCCGCCACCATCGTTCGGTGACGTTCGTGGCCGGCAACGCCACCGCGGCGCCGCCGGCTGCCGCTCAGGCCGTTGCGCCGACGCAGACGACACCGGCCCGCCAACAAACCGCATCCCGGGCACGCCCGACAATCGCGACGGCGCGTCCGGTTCCGGCCGATCGGCCGATCGCGCTGCTGCCGCCACGGCTGAAGACTGCGCAGCAAGGCAGCCCCGCGGTCACTGCCGAGTGAGCGACCGGCCCGCTCCGGCTTTGAATTTTCGCCAGGCTTTCAGAAACCGTCAGCCGCGCAGTACGCCGCCGGTGCGCTTTGCGACTTCGGCGACGATCTTTGCCGCCAGCGCCTCGATCTCGGCGTCGGTCATGGTCTTGTCGCGCGGCTGCAATGTCACCGCGATGGCGATCGATTTCTTGCCGGGCTCGATGCCTTTGCCTTCGTAGACGTCGAACACCGTGATCCCCGTGATGAGCTTGCGGTCGACCGCCTGGGCGGCGCGCACGATGTCGGCGGCTTTGACGCTGCGCTCGACCACGAAGGCGAAATCGCGCTCCACCGGCTGCAGCGGCGCAAGCTCCAGCACCGGCTTGGCCCGCGTCGCTTTCGCCTTCGGCTCGGGGATGCGCTCGAGAATCACTTCGAAGGCGACCAGCGGGCCTTCGGCGTCGAGCGCTTCGAGCGCGCGCGGATGCAGCTCGCCGAAATGGCCCAAAATATTCTTCGGGCCGATCTGGATCGTGCCGGAACGGCCGGGGTGAAACCACGGCGGCCCGCCGGGCACGATCTGCAGCGCTTGCTCGGGGGCGCCGGCGGCGACCAGCACGGCGAGCGCATCGGCCTTGGCGTCGAACGCATCGACCTCGCCGTCGCGCTTGCTCCAATGGCGGCCGATGCCGGACGGCTTTGCCAGCGCCCGGCGCACGCCGGTCGCGGCGGTGAGCTGATCGGCCGGCCGGTCGCCGCGAAACACCTGGCCGACTTCGAACAAGCCGGCGTCGGCAAAACCGCGGTCGGCGTTTCTTTGCGCCGCGCCGACGAGGCCGGGGATCAGGCTCGGCCGCATGTCGGAGAGATCGGAAGCGATCGGATTAGCGAGCGCCAGCTCGGGCTGGCCGCCGCCGAACAACTCGGCCTGCGGCTTGGCAATGAACGACCAGGTCACGGCCTCGATCAGGTTGCGGGTAGCGAGCGCGCGCTTGGCCTTGCGCACCCGGGTCTGGATCGGCGTCAGCACCGGCTTGCGCGGCGCGGCGCCGCGGTCGAACGGCGTCGACGGCACGCGGTCGACGCCGAAGATGCGCACCACCTCCTCGACGATGTCGGCCTTGCCTTCGACGTCGGGCCGCCACGACGGCACCGCGATCTTCACCTTCTCGCCCTGGCCGGCGACGAAGAAGCCGAGACGCTCCAGCACGCGGCGCATTTCCGGCAACTGCACGGCAAGCCCGGCGAGCCGGTTGACCTCGGACAGCGGAAAATCGATGACGCGCTCCGGCGGCTCGGCGCTGCCGGCGACGGTGACCTCCGACGGCGTGCCGCCGCACAGGTCGGTCACCATGTGCGTGGCGAGCTCGAGCCCCGGCAGCATGAAGGCCGGATCGACGCCACGCTCGAAACGGTAGCGCGCGTCGGAATTGATGCCGAGCTTGCGGCCGCTCTGGGCGATGTTGACCGGATTCCACAGCGCCGATTCGATCAGCACGTCGGTCGTGCTCTCGTCGCAGCCGGTTTTTTCGCCGCCCATGATGCCGGACAGCGATTCGACGCCGTCGCCGTCGGCGATGACGCAGACCGAGTCGTCGAGCGTATAGGTCTTGCCGTCGAGCGCCAGCAGCGTCTCGCCGTCTTTTTTCGCGCGACGTACCGTAAGGCCGCCGCGCACTTTTTTGGCGTCGAACACGTGCAGCGGCCGGCCGCGGTCGTAGGTGATGAAGTTCGTGATATCGACCAGCGCGTTGATCGGGCGCAAGCCGATCGCGGTCAGCCGCTGCTGCAGCCAGGCCGGCGACGGGCCGTTCTTGACGCCGCGCATCAGGCGCAGCGCGAAGGCCGGGCACAGCTCGGGCGTCTCGATCGTCACCGCGACCGGGCAGGGGAACGCGCCCTTGAGCGGCTTGATCGCGGCGTCCTTGAACTTGCCTATGTCGGCGGCGCCAAGGTCGCGGGCGATGCCGTGCACGCCGGTGCAATCCGGCCGGTTCGGCGTCAGGTTGATCTCGATCACCGGGTCGTCGAGGCCGGCATATTTGGCGAAGCTCTCGCCGACCGGCGCGTCGTCGGGCAGCTCGACGATGCCGTCGTGGTCGTCGGAGATTTTCAGCTCGAACTCCGATACCAGCATGCCGCGGCTCTCGACGCCGCGGATGGTGCCGACCTGCAAGGTCATGTCCTTGCCGGGGATGTAGGCGCCGGGCGGCACGAACACGCCCTTCATGCCGGCGCGCGCATTGGGCGCGCCGCACACCACCTGGATCGGCTCGCCCGTGCCGGTATCGACCATGCAGACGCGCAGCCGATCCGCGTTCGGATGCTGCCTGGCCTCGACCACGCGGGCGATGACGAACGGCTTGAGCGCCGCGCCCCGATCCTCGACGCGCTCGACCTCGAGCCCGATCATGGTCAGCTTGTCGGTGATCTCGCCGAGCGCGCGGTCGGTGTCGAGATGCTCCTTCAGCCAGGCAAGGGTGAATTTCATCATGGCTATCTGTTCTTAAACAGCAAATAGGCAGCAAGGGTATCGCGGTCCTGTTCGCCCAGAGACTCTATTAGACTGACTGCTTGACGAGCTTGATCGATCAGATCTTCGGCCTTGCCGCGAGGAAAGACATTTCTGATCGGAGGCAAATAATCTGCCCTGCGTCTCTCGCTTTGCAACCGAACGGTCAGGTCTCCAATTGTACGTAGATTTGTGCGTTTCTTAAGCGGGCTATCTTGAGCCGAAAAGGCATTTTTTAATGAGCCGTGCTCTAGAGCACGGTAAACACGCACGTATTCTTCGGAAGTCCGAGAAATCGGCAATAGATGATCGGCACAAAGCTTAGCGAGTGAATGAAACACCGAATAGTAAGCCGTACTGACGGCGCGACGCCTGAATGCAGAACTGCCGCCGCTTTCCTTGACAAGCAAGTCTGCAGCATCAAGGAGACGCTCTACCATGGTGCCAGCGGCCATGGTTTTACTCCAATTCCTCTTCTTCTTCTTCTGCTTCGCCGGGATATTCGTTGTCTAAGAAAACAAACCGTTCCTCGCCACGCTGAATAAGTTCTGACCGAATATCTTCAAGAGAATCGACCAGCTTGTCAGACGGTACTCGGTCTTGTTTTTCATAGCGGGCAATCACTCGGATTATGGGGCTTCCATCGAAATCAAGTTCGGAATGTACGTTGGAGCGAGCAAAGCCGAATTGATTCAGCCGACTTCGGAGTACTTTGGTCACGACTTCGTTGATCTCGCCATCGGTCATGGTCGTGATCTCCTGTTGTTCATGTTCACGGGCTCAAGCCGCCCGCCAGCGTCGGAAAGTCGAGCGGGCGGAAGCCGTAATGCGACAGCCAGCGCACGTCGGCGTCGAAGAAGGCGCGCAGGTCCGGCATGCCGTATTTGAGCATGGCGATGCGGTCGATCCCCATGCCCCAGGCAAAGCCCTGATATTCGTCGGGATCGAGGCCGCAGTTGCGCAGCACGTTGGGATGCACCATGCCGCAGCCCAAAATCTCCAGCCAGTCGTCGCCGTCGCCGAAGCGGATTTCGCCCTTGTCGCGGCGGCACTGGATGTCGACTTCGAGCGACGGTTCGGTGAACGGGAAGAACGACGGGCGAAAGCGCATCTTGACCCGGTCGACTTCGAAGAACGCCTTGCAGAATTCTTCGAGGATCCATTTCAGGTGGCCGAGATGGGAGCCCTTGTCGACGACGAGGCCCTCGACCTGATGGAACATCGGCGTGTGGGTCTGGTCCGAATCGGAGCGGTAGGTGCGGCCCGGAATGATGACGCGGATCGGCGGTTTCCGGCTCAGCATGGTGCGCACCTGCACCGGCGAGGTGTGGGTGCGAAGCAGCAGCCGCGAGCCGTCCGGCTTCGGATTGAAGAAGAACGTGTCGTGCATCTCCCGCGCCGGATGGTTTTCCGGGAAATTCAGCTTGGTGAAATTGTAGTCGTCGGTCTCGATGTCGGGGCCTTCGGCGACCGCGAAGCCCATGTCGGCGAAGATCGCAGTCAACTCGTCGACCACTTGCGTAATGGGATGGAGGCGGCCGATCTCGGCCGGCGCCTCGCGCACCGGCAGCGTGACGTCGACGCTCTCGGTGTTCAGCCGCGCTTCCAGCGCCGCATTCTTGAAGGCGTCGCGCCGCGCGACTAGCGCCGCGTTGACGCGATCCTTCAGCCCGTTGATCAGCGGCCCCTGGGTCTTGCGCTCGTCGGGCGGCAGCGTGCCCAGCGTCTTGAGCAGCGCGGTGATCGAGCCGTTCTTGCCGAGCGCCGCGACGCGCACCCCTTCCAGCGCCGTATCGTCGCTCGCGCCGGCGATCTCGGCGAGAATGGTTTGCTCAAGCTGCACGGTGTCGGTCATGGCGTTGCTCAATCGGGCATGAACGGCAGGTCGGTGTCGCCCGGCCGGCCGCCGGCCTGGGTCAGCATGCCGTGCACCTGGCCGCGATGATGGGTCTGGTGATTGAACATATGGGTGACCAGAAGCCAGCGCGGCCGGGTCCAGTCCCGCTTGGTGGCGCCGGAATAATAAGTCTGATCGGCGGCGAGCCAGGCATCGTCGACCTTGTCGGCCCAGTCGACGATGGTCCGGTCGAAGCTTTTGCGCTCCGCCTTCAGGCTCTCCCACTCCGGATAGACCGAAACCGAATCCGGAATGCCGACCGTCGGCCGCGGCAGGTCGGTGAAGCGGCTCATCCAGCTCTTGTCGCCCCACAGGATGTGGTTGAGCGTCTTGTGGATCGAGCCGAACCAGGCGCCGCGTTCGCGCCGCCGCTCGTCGTCGCTCAAGCCGTCGGCGACGCCGTAGAGATTTTCATTCTGCCAGCGATTGTAACGCGCCATCCGCTGGACGTACGCGCGGTCGATCATGGTTTTGCCGGACGACGGACGACAGAGGACGGAAGATCGGCAATCCGCATCTGTCGTCGGTCGTCCGTCCTCCGTTATGCGAGCGCCGACTTGGCCTGGCCGACGATCGCCTCGAACGCGGCCGGCTCGCGGATGGCGAGGTCGGACAGCACCTTGCGGTCGACCGTGATGCCGGCCTTGCTCAAGCCGGCGATGAA
>JASHQO010000479.1 GCA_030039105.1 Xanthobacteraceae bacterium | reverse complement strand
GGCCGGCGCGCTCACGCCCAAAGCGCTTGCCGCGGCGCGGCTCGAGGCCGCGCCGACGCAAAAATTCGACCGCGCGCTATACGAGACCGTGCGCAGCCTCGAGGGGTTGAAGAACTGGATCGAGCGGGCTTGGGACCAGGGCTTTGTCGCCATCGACGTCGTGACGACGAGCCCCGACCCGATGCAGGCGGCGCTGTGCGGCGTCGCGTTGGCGCTTTCGCCCAACGCAGCCTGCTACATGCCGCTCGGCCACCGCCAGGGCGGCGACGGCGGCCTGTTCCAGGGCGACATCGCGCCCGATCAGGTCGCCGAGCGCGCCGCGCTCGATGCCTTGAAACCGCTGCTCGAAGACAAAGGCGTGCTCAAGATCGGGCACGACGTAAAGGTTGCCCAGCAGATTTTCGCGCTGCGCGGCATTGCGACGGCGTCGTGCGACGACATCATGCTGATGTCCTACGTGGTCGATGCCGGCAGGGCCGATCACAGCCTCGACGGCCTGGCGCAGCGCTACTTCAATTACAAGACCGTCGACCGCAACGCGCTGACCGGAACCGGCAAGAGCAGGGTCACGCTCGACGGCGTCGATATCGCCAAGGCGGCCGAATACGGCGCCGAGCACGCCGACGTCAGCTTGCGGCTGTGGCGGGTGCTCAAGCCGCGGCTCGCCGCCGAGCACGTGCTCAACGTCTACGAGACGCTGGAGCGGCCGCTCATCGGCGTGCTCGCCGACATGGAGCGGCGCGGCATCTCGATCGACCGCAACGTGCTGTCGCGCCTCTCCGGCGAGTTTGCCCAGGAGGCCGGCGGCCTCGAAGCCGAGATCGACAAGCTTGCCGGCGACCACGTCAATGTCGGCTCGCCGAAGCAGATCGGCGACATTCTGTTCGGCAAGCTCGGCCTGCCCGGCGGCACCAAGACCAAGACCGGGCAATGGGCGACCGGCGCGCGCGTGCTCGACGAGCTGGCCGAGCAGGGCCACGAGTTGCCGCAAAAGATTCTCGACTGGCGGCAGGTGGCGAAGCTGAAATCGACCTACACCGACGCATTGCCCGGCTACGTCAATCCGACGACGCATCGCGTGCACACCAACTACGCGCTGGCGGCGACCACGACCGGCCGGCTGTCGTCGTCGGAGCCGAACCTGCAGAACATCCCGGTCCGCACCGAGGACGGCCGCAAGATCCGCCGCGCCTTCGTCACCGATCCGGGACAAAAGCTGGTCTCCGCCGACTATTCGCAGATCGAGCTGCGGCTCCTCGCCGAGATCGCGGAGATCGAGCAGTTACGGAAAGCGTTCCGCGAGGGGCTCGACATTCACGCCATGACGGCGTCGGAAATGTTCGGCGTGCCGGTGAAGAACATGCCGGGCGAGGTGCGGCGCCGGGCGAAAGCCATCAACTTCGGCATCGTCTACGGCATCTCCGCGTTCGGCCTCGCCAACCAGCTCGGTATCGAGCGCGAGGAGGCCGGCGCCTATATCCGCAAATATTTCGAGCGCTTTCCCGGCATCCGCGATTTCATCGAGGAGACCAAGAAGGCGGCGAAGCAGGACGGCTACGTGACCACGCTGTTCGGCCGCAAATGCCACTATCCCGACATCAACGCCTCGAATGCCTCGATCCGCGCCTTCAACGAGCGCGCCGCGGTGAACGCGCGGCTGCAGGGCACCGCCGCCGACATCATCCGCCGCGCCATGATCCGCATGGATGCGGCGCTGGCGAAGAAAAAACTCAACGCGCAGATGCTGCTGCAGGTGCACGACGAGCTGGTGTTCGAAGTGCCCGACGCCGAGGTCGACAAGACGCTGCCGGTGGTCACCGGCGTGATGGCGGACGCGCCGCTGCCGGCCTTGTCGCTGTCGGTGCCGTTGCAGGTCGAAGCGCACGCCGCCGACAATTGGGACGACGCGCATTGAGGACCCGTCATTGCGAACAATGACGTGTTCCTCAGCGCGTGCGTGCCGCCGCTGCGGTGACGATCTTGAAGGCTGCTTCGAGGTCGGGCTTGGCCTTGGAGACTTCCGCGCCGGCGTCGAGCGACGTCTTCATGTAGCTCGCCTGCTCCGCCGCCGGCAGGCTAATCAGCTCGCCGCCGGTGTCGGTCCAGCCCTTGCGCGATCTCTCGACGATGTCGTGCGCCACCGGACCGATCGCGGCCTGGCCTGCGGCGGCGTCGTTGTCGACGATCTTTTTCAGGTCGTCGGGCAGCGAGTCGTACCAGGCCTTGTTGATCTCGACGACCACGAACACCGCGGGCTGGCCGGTCTCGGTCACGTATTTTGCCGCGTCGTTGAAATGCATCGGCGTGAACACGACGATGCCGCCGACCGCGGCGTCGATGGCGCCCTGCTGCAGCGCCGGCACGACGTCGGCGAGCGTCATCGCCACCGGCGTGGCGCCGAGCTTCTCCAGCGGCGCGGTCTGGAATTTCGAGGCCAGCACGCGGATCTTCTTGCCCTTGAAGTCGGCGAGATGGCGGATCGGCGCTTTCTCGACCAGCGACGACGGCGAGTTCATGAACAGCGCGACGCCGTGCAGTCCCTTGTTGGCGCCAAGGCCGAGCATCAGTTTCTTGACGTCAGGATCGGCGGCCAGGCGCTGCCCGTGGTCGATATTGTCGACCAGGCCGGGCGCCGCCATCAATTCGAACCGCTCGTCGACGCCGACAAAAAATTCCGGCGGAATGATCGCGCATTGGATCGAGCCGAACTGGGTGCCTTCGATCTGCCGCGGGATCGAGCCGAGCTGGCTCGCCGGATAGATCTCGGCCTTGATGCGGCCGCCGGAATCCTTCTCCAGCGCCGCGGCGTAGCTCTTGGCGTAGTTGAAGCTCGGATCGTTGAGCGTCGGCAGCGTGATCTTCATGGTGTAGGTCTTGTCCTGCGCCGACGCTGCACCAAATGACAGCGCGAGCGTCAGGCCGATGGCGCCGGCCGTAGCCGCGCTACGCGCGAGAAAGTCCGAAGTCGTGACGGTCATGGGGTCCCTCTGGTTCAGGATCGGCGCCGCAGCGTGGCCGCTGCGGCGCAGCTCTTGCGATCGTTCAGTTGGCCGGCGGCCAGCCGGCCGGCGGATAGGGCACGTGCATGGTCATGAGCACGATCGGCGCGCCGCCGCTAGGGGTGACCTGATGCGGCGAATTGGCCGGGATCAGGATCGTGTCGCCCTTGACGACCTTGTGGGACGTGCCGCCTTCGATCGACGAGCCGGTGAGATTGTTGGCGTTGACGCGCTTCTCGTCGACCAGCTTGCCGCCGGTGACGATGTCGCCCGTGCCTTGCAGCACGACCATCAGCTCGGCGTCCTTCTCATGGACCGCCGCCGGCGCGTTGCCGGGCCGGTATTCGAGCTGCGCCCGGTAGGGCGCCAGCAGCAGGATCGGCTCGGCGGTCACCGGCGCGTCGCCCTTGCGGTCGGCCTTGGCCTTGTCGACGAGGCTCATGATGTCCTTGTCGCTCATGAACGCGGCCGGCGGCACCGCCGCGGCTTGAGCGAACGCGCTCGAAGCCGCTATCGTCGCGGCAAACGTGTAGGCAAGAAATTGCATGCGCATGACAAGTCCTCCCGTTGTGAGTTGTTGTGACGCTGCTCTTCGTCAGCTTTGAATGACTTCGCTTTATTTCGTCGGCACCACCGCGATCGCCTCGACCTCGTACAGCGCGCCGTCGTGGGCCAGTCTTGAGATTTGAATCGTCGTCGACGCCGGCGGCGCCTTGGTGTCGACGTAGCGGTCGCGCACTTCGAAATAGGTCTGGATATGCGAAATGTCGACGAGATAATTGTTGAGCTTCACCACGTGCTCGAAGCCGGCGCCGGCGGCGGCGAGCGCATTCTTGAGATTCTCGAAGGCCTGCACCGCCTGGGCGCGGAAATCGCCCGGCGCGCCGGCCAATTTGCCGTCGACGGTGCGGCCGAGCTGTCCGGCGGTGTAGATGGTGCGGCTCGGGCCCGTGGTCTCGACCGCATGGCTGTAGCCGCGGGTCGGGTGAATGGTTGCGGGGTTCTGGAATTTATGAACGGCCACCGATGTCTCCTGTGATGAGGTCTCGTTGCGCGGCCCGGCCGATCTCATTCCGCCCTGATGTCGGCGGTGCGGATGACCTTGCCCCATTTCTCGTCTTCGCCGACGATGAATTTTGCCATCTCCGCCGGCGATTTCGGCATCGGCTCGACGCCGAGGTCGGCGAGCCGCGCCTTGAATTTCGCATCGGCGAGCGCGGTGGCGGTCGCCGTATTGAGCTTGTCGACGATGTCGGCGGGCGTGCTCTTCGGCGCGCCGAGGCCGTACCAGCCGACGGCGTCGTAGCCGGGCACGAATTCGTTCACGGTGGGAAGATCGGACAACGCCGCGAGCCGCTGCGGCGTGGTCACCGCGAGCGCGCGGACGCGACCGTCCTTGACGAACTCCATCGATTGCGGGATCGGGTTGACGACCATCTGCACCTGGCCGCCGATCAGATCGGTCATGTAATTGGTGCGGTAGGGGACGTGCACAAGCTGCGTGGCGGTCATCATCATGAACAGCACGCCGAAGATATGGGTCGAGGTGCCGATGCCGCCCGAGGCGAAATTGATCTTGCCCGGGTTGGCCTTGGCGTAGGCGATGAGCTCCGGAACGGTTTTGACCGGCAGCGACGGCGTCACCAGCATCACATAAGGCGCGTTGGCGACGCCGGCGACGGCGGCGATGTCCTTGATGAAATTGAAGCTCAGGTGCTCGTAGAGCGAGACGTTGAGCACGTTGGACAGCACGTCGAGGATGATGGTGTAGCCGTCGGGCTCGGCCCGCGCCACGGCTTCGGTCGCGATATTGCTGCCGGCGCCGGGGCGGTTCTCGATGACGAACTGCTGGCCGAGCCGGTCGGAGAGCCATTGGCCGATCAGCCGGCCGATGATGTCGGGCGCGCTGCCGGGCGGAAAGCCGATGATCATGTGCACCGGACGCGACGGATACGTGTCAGCCCGCGCGCCGCCGTTCAGCGCCGGCAGTGCGGCAAGACCCGCGGCCAAGTGCAGGACATCGCGGCGGCGAAACGTCATTCGATCCTCCCCGAACCGGCGGCTTTTTGCGTCGCGCGCGCCGGCTTGGACCGGCAGAATAGAGCGCCCGGCACTGCGGATAAAGTGCGCGATGCAGTGTCCCATCGTCGCGCGAATGATCGCGTTCGGGCGATGGATCGCCTAGCTTGGCGGCGGCGCGATTGACCGACGCGGCGGTGGGATGAGCGGACATACGCCAGCGAGACTTGCGGCTGCCGCGGCCGTCTTCGTTCCGGCGTCGGCGCACGCCGCCGGCCTCGATGGCGCGTCGCTGGGCTGGCCCTGGGCGCTGCCGTTCGCCGGCATCGTCTTGACCATTGCGTTTGCGCCGCTCGTTGCGCGGCGGTTCTGGCATCGCCACTACGGCAAGTTCGCGTTCGCCTGGGCGGCGCTGACGCTGATCCCGCTCGCCGCGCTCCACGGCATCGACACCGCGCGCAGCGCGCTGTCGCACGCGCTGCTCGGCGACTATCTCGGCTTCATCGCCATCCTGTTCGCGCTCTACGTGGTGGCCGGCGGCATCGTGGTCGCCGGCACCTTGCGCGGCACGCCGCTGGTCAATGCGGCGACGCTCGCCTTCGGCGCCGCGATCGCCAGCGCCATCGGCACCACCGGGGCGGCGATGATCCTGATCCGGCCGCTGTTGCGCGCCAATGCCGGGCGGCTGCACAACGTCCACGTCGTGGTGTTTTTCATTTTCCTTGTCGGCAATATCGGCGGCGCGCTGTCGCCGCTCGGCGACCCGCCGCTGTTCATCGGCTTCCTCAACGGCGTCGATTTCTTCTGGCCGGCAAAGCACCTGTGGCAGCCGACCGCGTTCGTCGCCGGCTGGGTGCTGGCGATCTTCGTCGTCATCGACGTCTGGTTGTTCCGCCAGGATCGCCGCGCCGCGCCGGTCGGCGAGCAAGCCGGCGCGCCGCTGCGCGTGCACGGCCTGGCGAACTTGCTGCTGCTCGCCGTCATCGTCGGCGCCGTCATCGGCTCGGCGCTGTGGCAGCCCGGTGTTTCGTTCGCGGTCTACGGCACCGCGCTTGCGTTGCAGGACCTCGTCCGCGATGCGGTGCTGATCGCGGCGGCGCTGGTGTCGCTGTGGCTGACACCGAACGAGCACCGTGAGGCCAACGGCTTTTCCTGGGAGCCGATTGTCGAGGTTGCCATCCTGTTTGCCGGTATCTTCATCTGCGCGGTTCCGATCCTGGCGGCGCTCCAGGCCGGGCGCGCCGGCGCCTTCGCCTGGCTCGTCGCCGCGGTCGCCGCGCACGACGGCACGCCGCATCCCGTCGCCTATTTCTGGCTGGCCGGCGAGCTCTCCGCAATCCTCGACAATGCGCCGACGTATCTCGTGTTTTTCCAATTGGCCGGCGGCAATGCGGCGGCGTTGATGGGGCCGTTGGCGCCGGCGTTGGTCGCCATCTCCATGGGCGCGGTCTACATGGGCGCGCTCACCTATATCGGCAACGCGCCGAATTTCATGATCTACGCCATTGCGTCCGAGCGCGGCATCGCGATGCCGAGCTTTTTCGGCTACGTGGCGTGGTCGATCGCGGTGCTGACGCCGATCTTCGCCGCCGCGACCTGGCTGTTCGTCGTCAGTCCTTGAGACAGGCCACGACCTGTTCGGCGATCGCCAGCGACGAGGTCAGTCCCGGCGATT
>JASHQO010000478.1 GCA_030039105.1 Xanthobacteraceae bacterium | reverse complement strand
AAGTTCAACGTCGGCTTCGACGGCGGCGGCACCGTCGCGGTGCTGGAGGATACCAACGACGTCGGCTTCCAGGCCGTCGCGGTGAAAGATGGCTTCGGCGCCGAGCCCGGCGTCTGGTTTCGCCTGATGCTCGGCGGCATCACCGGGCATAAGGATTTCGCCCGCGATACCGGCGTCATCGTCAAGCCGGCCGAGGCGACCGCGGTGGCCGACGCCGTCGTCCGCGTCTTCATCGACAACGGCGACCGCACCAACCGCGCCAAGGCGCGGCTGAAATACCTGCTCGATGCCTGGGGATGCGAAAAATTCCTGGCCGCGATGGAGGAGAGGCTCGGCCGCAAGCTCGGCCGCGTGCCGACCGAGGCGATCGCGCCGCGCCCGCCGTTCGACCGCCTCGCCCATATCGGCGTTCACCCGCAGAAGCAAAACGGCTTGTCCTGGATCGGCGTCGCGCTGCCGGTCGGCAAGCTCACGGCCGGACAGATGCACGGTGTTGCCAAGATCGCCGCGGAGCTCGGCGACGGCGAAATTCGGCTCACCGTTTGGCAGAACCTGCTCATCGCCAACGTGCCCGACGACAAAGTCGCCGCTGCGGAAGCCGCGGTTGCGGCGATCGGGTTATCGACCAAAGCGAGCTCGATCCGCGCCGGGTTGATCGCCTGCACCGGCAGTGCCGGCTGCCGGCTCGCCATGTCCAACACCAAGCGGCATGCCGACGACATCGCGCAGTGGTGCGAATCCCGCGTTGCGCTCGACGGCCCGCTCAACATCCACCTCACCGGCTGCCCGAATTCGTGCGCGCAGCATTACATCGGCGATATCGGCCTGCTCGGCGTCAAGGTCGCGATCAACGAAGAGGGCGATCAGGTCGAGGGCTACCATATTCACGTCGGCGGCGGCTTTGGGCCGGACGCGCAATGCGGCCGCGAGATTTTTCACGACGTCAAGGCCGAGGACGCGCCACGCACCGTCGAGCACATGCTGAAAGCCTATCTCGCCAACCGCTCGGGCGACGAGAGCTTCCTCGCCTTCACGCGCCGGCACGAGGTCGACGCGCTCAAGACCATGTTCGAGCAGCAGGCCGTCGAATGACGCAAAATGCCCCGTCGCCGATCCCGACCTTGATCCCGGATTCCGCGCCGTTCACGGTCGAGCAGCGCACCTGGCTTAATGGCTTCTTCGCTGGGCTGCTTTCACTAGACCACGGCGTCAACGCGCTGTCGTCGGCCGAGACTGCGGCGCTGATGAACGAGGTGATGGGGGCGGCCGGGCCGGCGACGGCGCGCGGCCCGCTCGACGACGGCGACGACGGCGCGGCGCCATGGCACGACCCGGCCGTGCCGCTTCCCGATCGCATGCAGCTTGCCGAGAAGCGGCCGCTGCGGCGGCGCATGATGGCGGCCATGGGCCAGCAGGATTGCGGCCAGTGCGGCTACAATTGCGAGGACTACGCCAACGCCATCGCGCTGAAGAACGAGGAGCGGCTGAACCTGTGCGTGCCGGGCGGCAAAGAGACCACCCGCATGCTGAAGACGCTGTACGCCGAGTTCGGCGCCATCCCGGCGACGGCAAAAGCGCCGGCGCCACCGGCAGCGGACGCTGCGCCCGCACCGGCGGCGCCGACGCGCAACGCGCCCGCCGAAGCCACTTTCGTGTCGCGCACAAAGCTCAACAAGCCGGGCTCGCAGAAGGAGACCTGGCACATCGACATCGATCTCGCCGGCAGCGGCATCGACTACGCCGTCGGCGACTCGTTCGGTGTGTTTCCGCACAACGAGCCGGCATTGGTCGACGCGGTGGTCGCCGCGCTGCAGGCGCCGGCCGATTTTCCGATCGCCGGGCGGCCGCTGCGCGCGGTGCTCGGCGACGGCGTGTCGCTCGGCGTCGCGCCCGACATGCTGTTCCAGCTCATCTCCTACATCACCGGCGGCGAGCGGCGCCAGAAAGCCAAGGCGCTCGCCTCCGGCGGCGACCCGGACGGCGACGCGGCGACGCTCGACGTGCTCGCGGCGTTGGAGAAATTCCCCGGCATCAAGCCGGACCCGGAAGCCTTCATCGAGGCGCTCGATCCGATGCAGCCGCGGCTTTATTCGATCTCGTCGTCGCCGAAGGCCGCGGCCGGCAAGGTGTCGCTCACCATCGACAGCGTCCGCTACACGATCGGCAGGCGCAACCGCGTCGGCGTCGCCTCGACCTGGTTCGCCGACCGCATTGCGCCCGGCGCCAAGATCAGAGCCTATGTGCAGAAGGCGGAGCATTTCGGCCTGCCCGCCGATCCGACAACGCCCGTCATCATGATCGGCCCCGGCACCGGCATCGCGCCGTTCCGCGCGTTCCTGCAGGAGCGCATGGCGACCAAGGCGCCCGGCCGCAACTGGCTGTTCTTCGGCCATCAGCACCGCGATCATGATTTCTTCTACGAGGATGAATTGAGCGGCCTGCGCTCAGCCGGCGTGCTCACCCGCCTGTCGCTGGCCTGGTCGCGCGACGACCGGCAGAAATTCTACGTGCAGGACCGCATGCGCGAGGTCGGCCGCGATCTTTGGGCCTGGCTCGCCGAGGGCGCCCACGTCTATGTCTGCGGCGCCATCGCCATGGGCAAAGACGTCGAGAGCGCCTTGGTCGATGTCATCGCCGCCCACGGCGCCCGCACCATCGACCAGGCGGTCGCCTTCCTCGGCGACTTGAAGAAAAACCACCGCTACCACACCGACGTCTATTGAGAGCGCGCGCCATCCGGGCGGCGCAACCGCGGCGGCATTGCGCCGCTGCGGCGCTTCAGTCCATTCTGCCGGGTCAGTTTCGCGGCGACACGCCGCAAGCCCGGGAGATGAAACGGCAATGCGCAGCGGCGCCGAATATTTGCGGTCCCTCAACGACGGCCGGCGCGTGTTCGTCGACGGCGAGCGGGTCAAGGACGTCACCACGCACCCCGCTTTTCGCGAAGCGGCAAAATCCGTCGCCAACCTCTACGACATCGCCGCCGATCCGGCGCAGCGCGAGCGCATGACGTTCCGGTCGCCGAAGACCGGGCAGCCGGTGTGGCGGGCCTGGCAGATTCCGCGCAGCCATGCCGACCTGCGGGCGCGGCGGCTGTTCTCGGAAGCCTGGGCGGAAGCGACCTTCGGCCTGATGGGGCGCTCGCCGGACCACGTCGCCGGCTTCTTCACCGGTTACGCGGCGGTGCCGGCGCTGTTCGCCACCGCGGGGCAAAAGTTCGCCGACAATCTGGTCGCGTTCTACGAGTTCATGCGCGACAACCACATCTACGCCAGCTACGCCATCGTGCCGCCGCAGATCGACCGCTCCAAGCCGGCGCACAAGCAGAGCGATCCGACGCTCTATGCCGGCGTGGTCAAGGAGCGCGACGATGGCATCGTCGTCACCGGCGCCCAGCAGGTCGCAACCGGCGGCGTGCTGTCGGACTGGATTCACCTGAGCTGCATCCACCCGCTGCAGCCGGGCGACGAGAACTACGCCAACTGCCTGGCGGTGCCGGTCAACGCGCCGGGCGTGACCCTGATCCCGCGGCGGCCGTTCGCGCTGCACGCCGACAATGCCTTCGACTATCCGCTGTCGAGCCGGTTCGACGAATCCGACAGCTATGTCATCTTCGACAACGTGTTGGTGCCGTGGGAGCACGTCTTCATCTACCGCAACCTGGAGCTGACCCGCGACCAATGGTTCAAGACGCCGTCCCATTCGCTCGGCAATCATCAGGCGCAGGTGCGCTACGTCACCAAGCTGCGCTTCATGATGGGGCTGGCGCAGCGCACCATCGAGATGATCGGCTCTGGCGGCCTGCCGCCGGTGCAGATCGCGATGGGCGAGCTCGCGGCGCTGGTGTCGATCTACGAAGGCATGCTGCTCGCCCACGAGACTGCGGCGCCGATCAAGGACGGCGTGCTGTGGCCGTCGGTGATCACGCTCTATGCGGCGATGGCGATGCAGTCGGAATTCAACGGCCGCATGCTCGAAACGGTCCGCGAGCTGGTCAGCTCGTCGGTGATCTCGCAGCCGTCCTCGGTCGCCGACTTCGCCAATCCCGAGGTCGCGCCATTGATCGAGCGCTACATGCGCTCCGGCACCATGGACGCCAAGTCGCGCACCGCGCTCATCCGCCTGCTCTGGGATTTTTTGGGCACCGAATTCGGCAGCCGCCACCAGCAATACGAAAAATTCTACGGTGGCGCGCCGTCGATCGTGAAGCAGAACGTCTATCGCAATTTCGATTTCAAGCGCGCCACTGCGCTGGTCGACCAGGCGCTCAATTTGCCGGGGTTGAAGTAGGCCCTGGGCCCGCGGTCTTCCCCGCCCGCCTCGCTGGAGAGGGCTAACGTGTTTCCCGGATGCGGTGCAGCACGAAGTGGTGCACCGCTGATCCGGGATCGCTCAGGGCTCGGAGCTTGCGTTCACGGGCTCGGAGCGTGCGGCGATCCCGGGTCTGCAGCGCATCATTCCGCTTCGGTCCATGCTGCACTGCGCCCGGGAAACGCGCTAGTGGAGATATCCGCGACAAGAATGGGGCGGGTATTTACGGCGGCAACTTTTCCCGTATTTAAAGACTATTGACTGTTGACCCGATTCACCGCACGTGGCGAAATACATCCTGTGGTTACAGGAACTTGGAGGCACAAGTGCGCCAATACGGATCAAATCGCACGGTTTGGGGAAATCCTCTCATACTTTTAGCAGCTTCGCTTTTGATCGCGATATTCAGAATTTCCTCCGCCCAGTCTCAACCCGCACAACCGGGGCACGTCACCTGCAGCAGCGGGACTGATTTCGGCCAATTGACGCCGGGTGTCGGATATGCCGCTAAAGGGACCCTGCAGGGATTTGGCCAAGTCGACTACTTTCGTTTCTTCATAACTCAATACTCGTTTACGCAACCAGTCACCTTCGGCCCCAAGCCGCTACAATACAGCTATCAGATCGTGGACGATCTGAACGGAGGCCAATATGATCCTGGCATCGTGTCGGGATTTGAGCTTTCCCTCGACCCCGGGTTTTACTGTCTGAAAGTGTTCAACCCACAAGTTCTCTCCGGCGTGCCTTACAGCATCAGTCTCTCGGCACAACAAGCAGGCGTCCCACCTAGCTCGACACAAGCAAATGCGTTGCCCGTTTCACAGAATGAACTCGGCAATCTGAGCCACAACGGCTATCATCAAGACTCGCGCTACGTATTTTTTCATAACAATCCTCACCCCAGTTCAGGACCGCCGCTCACGCTGACGCCGGGCCATGAATACGTGCTCCGCGACTGGGTCGGATCGGCAATCCAGAACCAGTGGTACAAATTTTCTCTGGATGGCTCACGAAATATCACTTTGCATCTCCAGAATTTGTATCTCGGAGCAACTGCCACGATCGAAACCATGAGCGGTCAAGTTGTGGCGACGACTGTAAACGATAACGGAAGTCCGCTCGGGCCATTACTCCCCGCGCAGTCGTTCAAGGGTGTTCTACCGGCTGGAATGTACTATCTCCACATTTCATTCGGCGGCAGCGGATCGCCGGGAACGACGTTTTCATTGTCGCTGACCGCTCAATGAAAGCTATGAGCATCAGAGAGTGTGTTCCGGCCCGCACATGACAGGTCTTCGTTGCCGGCCGGGCCGACATGGATCTCAAAAAAGAGGGCGACTGAAATGATGACAAGAATTGCCGCGCTGTTCATCGGCCTAACCTTCCTGTCGGCTGGCGCCCTTGCGCAAGCGCTAGACTTTGCCGGGATGCGGCCGTCCGATGGTCCTACGAATCCGATGTTAGTCGTGGGAACGAGAGGATTAGGCGGTACCCGCATAGCGGCTGAGCTTACTAAAGTCGATCCTACGATCTCTCGTTGGGCACTCGGCCAAGTCGGAGACTACGTAGTCATCTTGAATGCCGTTGCTAATGAAGCCTTGACTGTCGCTGCCCCCGTCGGCAACGGACAGCAGGTTGCGGTCACGACCTACACAGGAGCAGATACTCAGCTATGGAAGGCGACGAAAGTGGTCGGCGTATTGTGGACGTTTGCACCCAAGCTCGCTCCGCAATTCATACTCCAAACCCAAAATGGAGCGTTGACCATAGGGACGCCGCTGACAGTCGCTCCGCCAACTCCGGGTCCAGGTGGGGTTGGAGTGATCTCAAGTCAGATGTGGGTCTATCCCCAACGATAAAGGCGAAGGCGCTTTTAAGCTGGCAGACAGAACGGCAGCCCGTCACGCCTCCGCCGTCGCAAGCTGCGGAGCTGGAGCCGTTTTTGGCTCCAGCGTCGCGGCCACCGCTTCCTCGACGCGCTCCAGCCAGATGAACTCCATCTCGCGGCGCGCGATGTCCGGAATGTCGTCGTAGTCGCGGCGGTTGCGGGCCGGCAGCATGACGCGCTTGATGCCGGCGGAATGGGCGGCGACGACCTTCTCCTTGATGCCGCCGACCGGCAGCACCAAGCCGCGCAGGCTGATCTCGCCGGTCATCGCGGTGTCGCTGCGGATGGTGCGATCGGTCATCAGCGAGGTCAGCGCCATGAACATGGCGACGCCGGCGCTGGGGCCGTCCTTGGGGATGGCGCCCGCGGGGACGTGAACGTGGATGTCGCTCTTCTCGAAGCGCGACGGGTCGATGCCGAGGGCTGTGGCGCGGTTCTTGACGATGGAGAGCGCGGCCTGCGCGCTTTCCTTCATCACGTCGCCGAGCTGGCCGGTGAGGATGAGCCTGCCGTTGCCGGGCACGCGGGTCGCCTCGATGAACAAAATATCGCCGCCCACCGGCGTCCAGGCGAGGCCGGTGGCGACGCCGGGCACGCTGACCCGCATCGCCACCTCGTTCTCGAATTTCGGCGCGCCGAGGATCGGCACCAGATCGTCGCGGGTGATGCGGATCGGACCCGCCTGGCCTTCGGCGACGCGCACCGCGGCGTGGCGCAGCACCTGGCCGATCTGGCGCTCCAGCCCGCGCACGCCGGCCTCGCGGGTATAGTTCTGGATGATGTCGCGAACGACGTCGTCGCCGATCTCGACCTGGCCCTCCTTCAGCCCATTGGCCTCGAACTGCCGCCGCACCAGGTAGCGATGCGCGATCTGCAGCTTCTCGTCGGCGGTGTAACCGGCGAGGCTGATGATCTCCATCCGGTCGCGCAGCGGCCCCGGGACGGTGTCGAGCATGTTCGCCGTGGTGATGAACACCACGCGGGACAGATCGAACGGCACCGCGAGATAATTGTCGCGGAACGTGTTGTTCTGCTCCGGATCGAGCACTTCGAGCAGCGCCGCGCCGGGATCGCCCTGGATGCCGGCGCCGAGCTTGTCGATCTCATCGAGCATCATCACGCAATTGCGCGCGCCGGCCTTGCGGATGGCCTGGATGATGTTGCCGGGCAGCGCGCCGATATAGGTGCGGCGGTGGCCGCGGATTTCCGCCTCGTCGTGCACGCCGCCGAGGCTGACGCGGACGAATTTGCGGCCCATGGCGCGGGCGATCGACTGGCCGAGCGAAGTCTTGCCGACGCCGGGCGGGCCGACGAAGCACAGGATCGGCGCCTTGCCTTGCGGCGCGAGCTTGCGCACGGCCAGATATTCGATGATGCGCCGCTTGATCTTGTCGAGGTCGTAGTGGTCCTCGTCGAGAATCTTTCGCGCCGCGGCGATGTCGATCGGCTTCTCCTCGGGCAGCGCCCAGGGCAGCTCGATCAGCCAGTCGAGATAGGTGCGGATCATGCCGTATTCGCCGGCGGCGTCGGGCAGGCGCTGCAGGCGGCGCAGCTCCTTGCGCGCCTGGTCCTCGATCTCCTTCGGCATCCTGGCGGCGGCGATCGCCTTGTCGAGCTCGGCCATCTCGGCGGCCTTGCCCTCCTCGCCCTCGCCGAGTTGGCGTTGGATCGCGGCCATCTGCTCGCGCAACAGCGCTTCGCGCTGCCGCTCGTCGAGCGCGGTTTTGGTCTGCCGGCCGATCTCCTGCGATAGTTTCAGGATCTCGATGCGGTGCGCCAGCATGCGCGACACCTTGTCCATGCGCGCGGCGATGTCGACGGTCTCGAGGATTTCCTGCTTCTCCTCGGGCTTGATGTCCATATAGGCGGTCGCCAGGTCGGCGAGCGCCGGCGGCTGGTCGATCGATTGCACGGCGGCAAGCAGATCGCCCGGCACCTGCGGCAACAGCTCGATCGCCTCGACGGCCTGCGCCTTCAGATTGACGAAGCGCGCTTCGATCTCGGGCGAGCGGACGCCGGGCTCGGGGATTTGCGTCACCCGCGCCACCATGAACGGCCAGCCGCTCAGATATTCGACGATCTGGAAGCGCTGCTCGCCCTGGCAGACGATGTGATTGGTGCCGTCGGGCGCGGTGATATAGCGCACGATATTGGCGACCGTGCCCATGCGGTGCATGTCAAGCGCGGCCGGGTCGGCGACTTCGGCATCACGCTGCAGCAGAATGCCGACCTGGCGCTGGTCGCGCACCGCCTGCTGGGCCGCGGCGACCGACTTTTGCCGGCCGAGCGTGACCGGCAGCACCAGGCCGGGAAACAGCACGACGTTGCGCACCGGCACGATGATGAGCGCGTCGGCGGGCAGCGGCAGCAGCGTGCTGCCGCCCTGGGCGCTTGCTTGCGCGCTTGCTTGCGTGCTTGCTTGCGCGCTTACTTCCTTGGCGAGGATTTCGGGTTCAGCCACAGCTCACCTTAAGCTTTCTGCAACGTAATCACGAGACAACCGGCGACGACGGCGCGGCGCACGTCGCTGTAGCGTCCGGCCGGCAGCCGGACGCGGCGATAAAACCGTCCCTGCGGCAGCTCGAGCCGATGGATGACGGCGGTGCGCCATTCCGCCGGCACGGCCCGCGTCCCGGCGATGACGAGGTCGCTGCCCTCGATGGCGGCCTGCACGTTGTCGGGCTCGACGCCCGGCAGCGCGACGAGGGCCAAGACGTCGCGTTCGGTCTCCAAAATATCGACCGGCGGCTCCCAGGCCGGCAGCCGCGCCTCGTTGCCGGCGGGCCGAAACAGCTCCCGGCGCATGCGCTCGGCGCGCGCCAGCATCTCGCACGCTTCCGACCACATCCAATCGCGCGCCACGTCGCGGGCCATGCTGCATTCCCTCCAGCTTCGGAGGGGATATGTGTGGCGCGAGGGCGCGAAATGCAACGCCCGCACAGGGGCTTGCGCAGGTCAGCCGTGCCGGGAGGCGCTTTTGCGCGGGTGGATCAGGCGCCGGCCGCGACGCGGCGGGCGCCGCGCACGCCTTCGGCCAAGGCACGGACGAGGTCGGTGACAGCGGTGACGGTGCCCGCCGTCGGCTTGCCGTCGGGACCGAGGCTCCGGTGCGCCGCATCGACCAGCGCCGAGCCGACCACCACGCCGTCGGCGTACTCGGCGATGGCGCGGGCCTGCGCGGCGCTGCGCACGCCGAAGCCGACGCAGACCGGCAGCCCGGTGTGGCGCTTGATGCGGGCGACCGCGCCGGAGACCCGGCCGGGGTCAGGCGCCGCCGCGCCGGTGATGCCGGCGATCGAGACGTAATAGACGAAGCCCGACGTATTGGTCAGCACAGCGGGCAGTCGCTTATCGTCGGTGGTCGGCGTGGCAAGCCGGATGAAGTTGAGGCCGGCGCGAAGCGCCGGCAGGCACAATTCGCCGTCTTCCTCCGGCGGCAGATCGACCACGATCAAACCGTCGACGCCGGCGGCCTTGGCGTCGGCCAAGAATTTGTCGACGCCATAGACGTAGATCGGATTGAAATAGCCCATCAGCACGATCGGGGTCGTGTCGTCGCCGGCGCGAAATTCGCGCACGATGGCCAGCGTCTTTTTCATGTCCTGGCCGGCCTGCAGCGCACGCAGGCCGGCGGCCTGGATTGCCGGACCGTCGGCCATCGGATCGGTGAACGGCATGCCAAGCTCGATCACGTCGGCGCCGGCCTTGGGCAGCGCTTTGAGGATCGCGAGCGACGTGGCCGCGTCGGGATCGCCCGCCATGGTGAAGGTGACCAGCGCGGCGCGGCCTTCCCGGCGCAGCGCCGCGAAGCGGCGGTCCATGCGTTCGGTCATCGCGCCTTGTTTCCCAGATGCCGCGCCACCGAATCGAGGTCCTTGTCGCCGCGGCCGGAGAGGTTGACCACCATCAGGTGATCCTTCGGCTTCTTGGGCGCGAGCTCCAGCACCTTGGCGATGGCGTGCGCGGGCTCTAGCGCCGGGATGATGCCTTCGAGCTTGGAGAGAAGCTGGAAGGCGTCGAGCGCCTCGTCGTCGGTCGCCGACAGAAACTTGATGCGGCCGACGTCGGCGAGCCAGGCGTGCTCCGGCCCGATACCGGGATAATCGAGGCCGGCCGAGATCGAATGCGCCTCGTTGATCTGGCCGTCCTCGTTCATCAGGAGATAGGTGCGGTTGCCGTGCAGCACGCCGGGCCGGCCGCCGGCAATCGAGGCGGCGTGCATACCGGTGCCGAGGCCGTGGCCGGCCGCTTCGACGCCGTAGATTTCGATGGCATCGTCGTCGAGGAACGGATGGAACAGGCCCATGGCGTTGGAGCCGCCGCCGATACAGGCGATCAGCGAATCCGGCAGCCGGCCTTCGGCCGCCTGCATCTGCTCGCGGGTCTCGCGGCCGATGATCGACTGAAAGTCGCGCACCATCATCGGATAGGGATGCGGGCCGGCGATGGTGCCGATGCAGTAGAACGTCGAGCCGACGTTGGTGACCCAGTCGCGCAACGCCTCGTTCATGGCGTCCTTGAGCGTCTTGGCGCCGGACTCCACCGGCACCACCTTGGCGCCGAGCATGTGCATGCGGAACACGTTCGCCTTCTGCCGCTCGACGTCGACCGCGCCCATATAGACGATGCATTCGAGGCCGAAGCGCGCGCACAAGGTCGCGGTGGTGACGCCGTGCATGCCGGCGCCGGTCTCGGCGATGATGCGCTTCTTGCCCATGCGCCGCGCCAGCAAGATTTGGCCGAGCACGTTGTTCACCTTGTGGGCGCCGGTGTGATTGAGCTCCTCGCGCTTGAGATAGATTTTTGCGCCACCCGCCGAAAGGCCGGAGGCCGCCTGCCTGCAATGCTCGGTCAGCCGCTCGGCGAAATACAACGGCGACGGCCGGCCGACGTAGTGGGTGAGATAACCGTCCATCTCTTTCTGGAAGGCCGGGTCGGCCTTGGCTGTGGCGTAGGCCTGCTCCAGCTCGAGAATGAGCGGCATCAACGTCTCGGCGACAAAACGGCCGCCATAGATGCCGAAACGCCCGTGCTCGTCGGGCCCGGTGCGGAAGGAATTGGGCCGCTGGACGGTCATGCCGGGCTCGTCACCTTGCTCGCAGCCGCTTGCCGCACGGCGCGGATGAAAGCGCGGATCTTATCAGGATCCTTCTCGCCCGGCGCGCGCTCGACGCCGGAGGAGACGTCAACGCCCGGCGTGCGGGTGATGCGCAGCGCCTCGCCGACGTTATCGGCATCGAGCCCGCCCGAGAGCATGAACGGCAGGCCGGGATCGAGATTTTCCAGAAGCCGCCAGTCGAACGCCTTGCCGAGCCCGCCCGGCCGCGTCGCCTCGCGCGGCGCCCGGGCGTCGAACAACAGACGATCCGCGGAGCTGCGATAGGTCGCGACGGCGGCAAGGTCGGCCTTGGTCTCCACGGCGATCGCCTTCATCATCGGCAGGCCGAAGCGCTGGCGAAGCGCCGCGAGGCGCGCCGGTGGCTCCTTGCCGTGAAGCTGCAGCAGGTCCGGCTTGAGCGCTTCGACCACGGCATCGAGCAGCGCATCGTCGGCATCGACGCTGAGCGCCACCTTCTGCGCCCGTCCGCCCACGCGGTGGCCGAGGGTCCGCGCCGCGGCGGCGGCGAGGTGCCGCGGCGACGGCGGAAAGAACACGAAGCCGACCATGTCGGCGCCGGCGTCGAGCGCGACATCGAGGGCCTCGACCGTGGCGAGGCCGCAGATTTTGACGATCAGGCTCATTTTTCCGAACGCTCGACGAAAGCGATTGGGGTACTAAGTTCTGCGATCAGAGGATCGAGCCGATTCTCAATAACATCCGCGACGATCTCAAGATCGACCTGCCAGTATGCGTGTACGATCGGATTGCGCAGGTTCGCAATCAACCGCCACTCTATACTTGGGGCGGCGCTTTGTACCTCAGTTGAGACTTTATTCAATGTCTCGCCAATGATCACCAGGTCGAACAGCGCAGCGTGCCGTGGCTGTCTTGCATCGGCCAAGACGTCGGCAGATAGACCGCCAGCATTATCCTGCGCATAACGAGCGAAATCGCGGGCGTCGCGCAGCCGTTCGAGATCGGAACGATTCATACGGGCTCGACGAGACGTGGAAATTCCTCGGCCTCGCGCCCTTTCAAGCCGCTAACGAGGACAATGCCGACCGGACGCCCAAAGAGATCGGACAGTTCGACCTCCGCTCCTGCGAGTTCCCATAAATCCAGCCCGGGGCGCTTCTCGGTCGAAAAATCCAGTGCATCGTCGTCGGATACATGTCCGGCACTGCCGCGCGGCAGCAGGTCGAGAATTTTGATCGGATGCTTCGCCTCGAACGCCGCAATATGCATGCGCAGGATCGAGCGATTGATATCTGGCCTATTCATCGGCGGCACCTGAGCCTGGGAAATTCTACCACACGGCCGAGCCGGGAGACCAATCAGGCGGTCGGGGGCCGAAGCTGCAGCCGTTCCGGCGGCTTGACCGCCTCGGCCGCGGTTGCCTCGCCGCCGGAGGGGCGCCGCAGCGAAGCGAGCTCGCTGCGCAGCTCCGCCACCTCGCGCTCGAAGCGCCGCGCGGCGCGCCGCCAGCGGCCGTGGCTGAGCCAGGCCGCGACGCCGCCGATCACGACGCCGACGATCAGCACTCCGATGACGAGCGCGAACAGCGGCACCGTCAGCGCCGCCGCCGGCCGCTCGGCGCTGAACGGGTCGAGCGATACTGTAACGTCGTGGCGGTTGGCGACCGCGAAGGCGATGATGACGACGGCGAGCGGAACGAGAACGACGGCCGCCACGATTCTGCGGATGAGACGTCCGGCCGATCGCGGGGCGCCGGTCAACCCGGGTTCGCGCGGTTGAGCCGCTCGCGCATTTCCTTGCCGGTCTTGAAGAACGGCACGCATTTCTTCTCGACGGCGACATGGGCGCCGGTGCGCGGATTGCGGCCGGTGCGGGCCGGACGCTGCTTCACCGAGAACGCACCGAAGCCGCGCAGCTCGACGCGGTCGCCGCGTGCCATTGCGGCGATGATCTCGTTGAGGATGGCGTTGACGATGTTCTCGACGTCGCGCTGATAGAGGTGCGGATTCTGCGTGGAAATATGCGCAACCAGTTCCGACTTGATCATTGTCGCCGCCTTGCCGCCCGCTGGGTCGTCTCGCGAATGCCGCCTCGCTCAATTCGCGCCAGCAGGGTGCCAAAGGGCCAATAGACCGTCAAGATTGAACCGCTCCACCTCGGCGACGGTGCCCCAGCCTTCGATCCGATGCTCGAGCGCGGTCAGGCCCACGGCATTGAGGGTGGCGGAAACCGCGGCGTGCAGGAACGGCAGGTCGCTGAAGCGCCCTTGCAGGGCGTAGTCGCGCACCGGCAGCTTGGTATCGACATCCTTCTCCTTGCCGAGCCAGGCGATCGCGGCGCGCTCGTCGCCGAGCTCGTCGATCAGCTTGAGCCCGACGGCCTGATGGCCGGTGAAGACGCGGCCGTCGTCGACGGCCTGCAGCTCCGCGTCGTTCATGTGACGGCGATCCTGCACCAGGCCTTTGAACCAGGCGTAGGAGTCCTTGATGATCGAATCCAGCGCCGCCTTGGCCTCGGCGCTGGTCGGCTCGAAGCCGCTCGGCGCCGCCTTCAGCGGGCTCGATTTCACCGCCTCGACCTTGACGCCGATCTTGTCGAGCAGATCGGAGAAATTCGGGAACTGGAACAGCACGCCGATCGAGCCGACCAGCGAGGTCTGCTGCGCCACGATGTGGTCGCCGGCGAGCGCCGTGATGTAGCCGCCGGAGGCGGCGAGGCTGTCGACGACGATGACCAGCGGCTTCTTCTCGCGGATACGCGACAGCGAGTCGTAAAGCTGCTCGGAGCCGGCGGTGGTGCCGCCGGGGCTGTCGATATGGACGATCACGGCGCGCGCCAGGCTCGATTTGGCGAGCCGGTCGAGTGCTTCGACCCGGTCCCGATCGCCGCGGATCAGGCCTTGGATGGTGACGCGGGCAATGTAGGGGCTCACCCCGGCGAGGCCGATGCGCTTGCTGCTCGCCAGCGCGAGGCCGGCGATGGCGAGCACGATCACGCCGACGGCGATGACGCGCCAGAACGTGAGCTTGCGCCGCAGGCGGCGGCGGTCGACGATCAGGTCGGCGTCAAGCGCCATGGCCGGGCTCCTGTTTCCGTGGCCGCCGTCAGTCGTCGGACTCGGCCTTCTCGTTCTCCTCGCCCTTGCGCTTGAGCGCGGTGCCAAGGATGTCGCCCAGCGTCGCGCCGGAATCCGAGGAGCCGTATTGCGCGATGGCTTCCTTCTCCTCGGCGACTTCCAGCGCCTTGATCGAGACCTGCACCTTGTGGGTGCGCCGGTCGAACTGGATGACGCGGGCATCGACCT
>JASHQO010000477.1 GCA_030039105.1 Xanthobacteraceae bacterium | reverse complement strand
CCAAGACTGGGGCTTGGCCCAGGCCGCCACGCAGCGCCTGTTCAACCCTTCCAGCCCGATAGATGAGGATCGCCTTTTTTCGGGACGGATAGATCAGGTCACCGACCTGCTTGGTGTCGTCTACGAGCGCGGCGCGCACGCCATTTTGTACGGTGAGCGGGGAGTCGGAAAATCGTCCCTGGCAAACACGATCACGGCAAAGATTCCCCCCGCCATCACCAACATAAAATTTCTCAAAGAAAATAGCCGCCCCGAAGATACCTTCTTCACTCTCTGGTCGAAGATACTTTTCAATTTTCAATATGAAGGGGTCTCAATCGACGAATATCTAAAAAACGAAACACGTGATTTCATCGTAATAAAAATTCTCGAATCTCTGCCTAAAAACTTTCAATATGTTTTTGTTTTCGACGAGTTTGATCGAATATCCAGTTCAGCAACAAAAACGGCGATAGCTGACACCATTAAACATTTTTCTGACTATCCGAAAAACATAACGATTGTCATTGTCGGCGTTGGGTTCTCCATCGAGGAGCTTTTTGGGGCGCATCCGTCGATTCAAAGATGTTGCCACCAAATCTCCATGCCGAGAATGTCAAAGCCAGAACTCAGCGAGATTTTGTCCGATCGTTATCCGCAGATTGGCTTGTTTTGCAGCGAACCCTTGACTGATCGACTCGTGGAATTATCGCGCGGCCTTCCGGGATATGCGCATCTTGCAGGCCGAGAAGCCGCGCTTTCTGCGATTAGGCGGAAACAACGCCACATCATTGATTACGATTATTCAGAAGCGATTTCTGAGTCAGTCAAACGCGCGCAAGAATCCATCATTACCGCGTACAACAAGGCCGTCTACAGCGCGAAAGAAAACATCTACAAGGAAGTTCTACTGGCGTGCGCGATGGCAAAGACAGATGAGCGCGGAATGTTTGCCGCCGCCGATATTCGTAATGAGCTTATCGGTATCCTTGGTCGCCCTGTTGAGATAGCAAGCTTCTCGCGTCACCTCGCCCGATTTTGCGATCCGGATCGCGGACCGGTTCTGCGCAAGAGCGGCAAGAAAAACCGCTTTCAATACCAGTTTGTTGATGCACCCTTGCAGCCATATATCTTCATGGCTGGGCGGAAGGCCGGCCTAATCTAGGTCTGGCGGTCCCGCTGCTTCTGCCATCTGGTCTTGGCCGCCTTGCGCGCGATCTCTGCGCGGCGTTCGGGCCGGAGCTTCGCTGCTCTAGCGGGGCCGCCCTTAAGGCCACCTTTTTGAGCATACTCCTTGCCCGATTCTATCGGCGCTGGTTCTCGGTCCTCGACCTGGCCGGTCGCCACGTCGATCACGAATTTAGCCGCTTGGGAGAAGTCCCTAGGGCGTTTGGGGGCCTTGGTCATTTGGCCTCGCAGTCGAAGGGGATCGGCTGGACCGACTGCGGCATCGCCTTTGGGGTGCAATAGGTCACGGCGCCCGTCCATCTATCGAGCCGGACTGTGACGTTTGGCGCCAAGGCGACTTCCCACCGCAACGAAAAGAGGATGGCCGCCGCGATGATAACGGAACCGATCAGGATGGCTGCGGAATTGCCCATGGGGCGGACTATGGGGCTAAACCGCCAGCCCGCAACCCCTATTTCGGGCCGCCTCATTGAAAATGACCCACTACCCAAGCTCGGGCAGTGGGTCATTTTCAATTGTGGCGAGCAGGGTTAATTGCCCTTGATAGCTCGTCTTTCGTCAATAAGATCGGAGACAGCCCTTATGGCAGGTGCGGCAAATAGCACAAATGGAAATGGAAGAAGCATTGCCGCCCAAGAGAGCAGCCCAGTCAGCAACCGGTGCGACCGAAATTGGCCCCGGCCAAGAAGTAGCTGGCAATCCCGGCCGCGATCGGAGACGCTAGTTCAGCTTACCCTCTCTACGCGGGGCGTCGCATCGAGATTTGCCGATCCCCTGCCCGATGCGCAAGGCAGAATGGCGTTGCTCGATATGGCCCAAGCGTGGATAGCGCTGGCCGCTTACTCCGACATTGCAACGCAACGGTAAGCGTAACAAACGCGCATAGCTCGACCGCGGCGTAAAACGTACTAACCTGCCTCCGGGCGAATCGTGCCTCGGAATGTCGAAACCGCACATGCTTGGCATTTCGTCGCCGCGCCTTAGCATTTTCGGTCTATTGCTAATTCCGCACGAGCAATCAGGAGAAGCCATGCGAAAGCTCACCATCACTTTGGCCGCAGCCGCGGCCGTGCTCGGATCGACGGCACTGACTGCCAGCGCCCAGACGCATCTGTTCGGCGCCGCCTTGAAGGCGCAGATGCAGAACGCAACGCCCGTCGTGAAGGAAGCTGCATGCCAGGGTTGGGGCCCTTATTGCGGGCCGGGTTACGTCAGGGCCTGCGGCCCCTATCGCTGCTGGTGCCGGCCCTGCTACTGACCGGCAGTCCGTTCGGTTTGTCCTGCGTTCGGCTCACATAAGGAGGAAAGCGCTATGAAGAAGCTGACGATGACTTTGGCTGCCGGCGCGCTGATGCTCGGCTCGATGGCGATGAGCGCCACCGCTCAGACCCATCAATTCGGCTCGGGGCTGCACGCCCAGATCCAGAACGCGACCCCGATCGTGCACCCGACCGCGTGCCGTGGCTTTGGTCCGCGTTGCGGCCCAGGCTTCACCTGGGTTTGCGGCCCTTACGGCCGCTGCTGGTGCCGGCCCTGCTAGTGAGGCCGATTGCTGCACAATGATTCGGTTCGAGGCCGTCCCCGGGGCGGCCTCTTGCTTTTGCATGTTCCGGGATGCGGTAAGGAAATATGACGGAGCCCGCGGCGTTTATTGGCGTTGAGACTTCGAATGCAGCCCGGGAGGCAGGTCATGAGGTATCTGATTGCCGCACTCGGCGTCGCCGTCGCCGCTGGCGCCGGCACGCCGGCACAAGCGCAAAACTATCCTTGGTGCGAATATATCGGTGGCGGCTTCGACGGCGGCGGCCGCAATTGCGGCTTCATCAGCTTCGAGCAGTGCATGCAGACGGCCTGGGGCAACGGCGGCGACTGCCGGAGGAACCCGCAATACGAGCCACCGCCCGGCGAACACCCCTATAAGGGGGCGGCACCGGCGGCCGCGACGCGCCATGCCCCTAAGAAGGCGACGCACAAGAATTCTTGATTTTCGTCGTCGCGACTTAGCTGCGATGCTGCCGGTCGCGGCGGCGCCCGCTACGGCAGCGTGCCGATCCGGGGGATACGACGATGAAACTGACTTTCTTCGCGCTCGCAATGGCCGGTGCCGCAATCGCGACCGGCACGCCGGCACAGGCCCAGAATTATCCGTGGTGCGTCTATTACAATGGCAGCGGCGGCGCCCGGAACTGCGGCTTTGTCAGCTTCGCCCAGTGCCGGCAAACCGCCATGGGCGCCGGCGCCAATTGCCAGCGCAACGCCGGCTACGATCCCACCAAGCCGATGCGGTAGCGCCGTCCGTCACTCGAGCTCGACCACGGCGCCGTCGCGGATCGTCACCCGGCGATCCATTTGCGCGGCGATGTCGAGGTTGTGGGTGGCGATCACGGCCGCGAGGCCGGAGGCCCGCACCAACTGGCGCAGGGCGCCGAACACGTGCTCGGCGGTGTGGACGTCGAGATTGCCGGTCGGTTCGTCGGCGAGAAGAATGCGCGGCGCATTGGCGACGGCGCGGGCGATGGCGACGCGCTGCTGCTCGCCGCCGGACAGCTCCGCCGGCCGGTGGGTCAGGCGTTCCTTCAGGCCGAGATAGCTCAACAGCTCGACGGCACGTGTGCTCGCCGCTGTCCGGCTGAAGCCGCGCACCATTTGCGGCAGCATGACGTTTTCCTCGGCCGAGAATTCCGACAGCAGGTGGTGGAATTGATAGACGAAGCCGATGTCGTTGCGGCGAATGCGGGTGCGTTGCAGGTCGTTCAAATTCGTGGTCGGCTCGCCATCGATATAGACCTCGCCGGCGTCGGGGTGCTCGAGCAGACCGGCAATATGCAGCAGCGTCGATTTGCCGGAACCCGACGGCGCGATCAATGCCACCGATTGTCCGGGCCAGATCGCAAGCTCGGCGCCCCTGAGCACGTCCACCGTGGCATCGCCCTGCGTGAAGCGGCGCGTAATACCGTGCAGGAAGACCAGCGGATAGTCCTGCTTGTCGTTGGACGTTGCGGCCCCGCTTATCGTGGTGGTGTCGTCCATCGGTCAATCAATCAATCATTCGTAGCGCAAGGCGTCGACCGGATCGAGCCGGGCGGCGCGCCACGATGGATAAAGAGTTGCGAGCAGCGATAGCCCGAGCGCCATCACCACTACGGCGGTGGTCTCCTTGAGGTTCATATCGGCCGGCAGCTTGGAGAGGAAATAAAGCTCGGGCGAAAACAGCTCGGTATTGGTCGCCCACGACAAAAAGCGCCGGATCGACTCGATATTGAGGCAGATCACGGTGCCGAGCAGGAAGCCGACGACGGTGCCGAACACGCCGATCGAGGCGCCGGTGATCAGGAACACCCGCATGATCGCGCCCTGCGTCGCCCCCATGGTACGCAGGATGGCGATATCGGAGCCCTTGTCCTTCACCAGCATGATCAGGCCGGACACGATGTTGAGCGCGGCCACCAGCACGATCAGGGTCAGGATCAAGAACATCACGTTGCGCTCGACCTGCAGCGCGTTGAAGAAGGTGGCGTTACGCTGCCGCCAGTCGATCATGTAGATCGGCCGCGCCGCGGCGTTGGTGACGAGCTTGCGGAAATTGTCGATGTGGTCGGGGTCGTCGGTATAGACCTCGATCGCGGTGACGTCGCCGGTGCGGTTGAAATAGGCCTGCGCCTCGGGCAGCGGCATGAACACGAAGGCGGCGTCGTATTCGGACATGCCGATCTCGAACACGGCGGCGATCTTGTAGGCCTTGATGCGCGGCGTCGTGCCCATGGGCGTCACCGCGCCGCGCGGCGCGACGAGGGTGAGGTTGTCCCCTGCCCGCACCGAAAGCTGCTCGGCAAGGCGCGAGCCGATGGCAAGGCCCTGACCCTGGTCGAAGCCGTCGAGCGTGCCTTGCTTGATGTTCTTAGCGATCGAGGTGAGCTTGGTCAGGTCGCCGGCGCGGATACCGCGTACCAGCACGCCCGAGGCATTGAACGGCGAGGACGCCAGCGCCTGGCCTTCGACGATCGGTGCGGCAAGACGAATGCCGGGCACCTTGCCGACCCGGTCCGACACCACCTCCCAGTCGGTCAACGGCGATTCCAGCGGCTGGATCAACAGGTGGCCGTTCAGACCGAGGATTTTGGTGAGCAGCTCCTGGCGAAAGCCGTTCATCACCGCCATGACGATGATCAGGGTCGCCACGCCCAGCATGATGCCGACGAAGGAAAAACCGGCAATGACGGAAATGTAGCCCTCTTTGCGCCGAGCCCTCAGGTAGCGCAGCGACAGCATCCACTCGAACGGAGCGAAGGCATAGGTGCCAGACGGCTCGGCCATTCGGTCAGGGTCTCCCCGCGATTGCCCGGAGTTTCACACGATTCTGGCGGTTTCAAGCCTCCGAATGTCGCATAGTGGCCGCAGCGCACAGGTTCATGCGGTCAGCCGGGCTACCGCGTCGGCCGGGCTCATAAGTTCCCGCAAGCCGTCCGAGCGCCGCTTCACCTCGACCTTGCCCTCCGCAAGGCTGCGCGGGCCGACCAGGATCTGCCAGGGCACGCCGATCAGGTCGGCGGTGGCGAATTTCGAGCCGGGCCGCTCATCGAGGTCGTGATAGAGCGTGTCGACGCCCTTGGCATTGAGCTCCGCGTAAAGCCCCTCGCAGGCCGCATCGGTGTCGCTGCCGCCCTGCTTGAGGTTGAGGATCAAGGCTTTGAACGGCGCCACCGGTTCCGGCCATTTGATGCCGGCTTCGTCATGGGACGCTTCGATGATGGCGGCAACGAGCCGGCTCGGGCCGATGCCGTAAGAACCCATATGCACCGGGTGATCGGCGCCGTCGGGGCCGGTGACGACCGCCTTCATCGGCTCGGAATATTTCGTGCCGAAGTAGAAAATATGCCCGACTTCGATGCCGCGTGCCGACACCCGCTTATCCGCCGGAAGGGCT
>JASHQO010000476.1 GCA_030039105.1 Xanthobacteraceae bacterium | reverse complement strand
CCCGGCGTGTCGCTCAGCGACCAGACCGGCAATCAATTTCAGCTCGACATCAATTATCGTGGCTTTATCTCGTCGCCGGTGATCGGCACGCCGCAGGGGCTTGCCGTCTATCAGAACGGCGTGCGCGTCAACGAAGTGTTCGGCGACATCGTCAATTGGGATTTCATCCCCGACAAGGCGATCAACCAGCTAACGCTGGTGCCGAGCAATCCGGTGTATGGGCTCAATGCGCTGGGCGGCGCGATTTCGCTCGAGATGAAGAACGGCTTTACCTATCACGGCGTCGAGGGCGAGGTCATTGGCGGCTCGTACGGCCGGGTCGGCACCACGGTGCAGGCCGGCGGCCAGAACGGCAATTCATCCGGCTATATCACCGCCGATGCCATGGATGACGGCGGCTGGCGCCAGGACTCGCCGTCGCGCCTGCGCCGTGTCTATGGCGACTTCGGCAGCCGCGGCGACGACACGGAATTTCATTTCACCTTCACCGGCGCCGACAACCAATTCGGCGCCGCCGCCGCGACGCCGATCCAGATGCTGAGCCAGAACTGGTCGAGCGTGTACACGATTCCGCAGACGACCGAGAATAAGCTCGCGTTCCTGACCGGCAGCGGCGCCTGGAAGCCGACCGAGACGTTCACGCTGCAGGGCAATCTTTATTACCGCGGCTTTTGGCAAAGCCATGTCGACGGCAACGGCACCGACGCGTCTAACGATCCGACTGTCTGTCCCGACCCAACGGTGCTGTGCTTTCCCAATCTCGACGGCAGCTTCTCCAACCTCATCACGACATCGGGCTCGACCGTGCCCAATTCCGGCGTGCTGGGCTCTAGCGTCCTCGGCGAAATTGATCGCACCTGGACGTCGACCAACAGCTTTGGCGGCTCGGTGCAGGGCGCGTCATCGGAAAAGCTGTTCGGCCACGACAACAATTTCGTGCTCGGCATGAGCGTCGACCGCGGGCTCGCCAATTTCACCACGACGAGCGAGCTCGGCACCATCAATCAAGACCAATTCCCGACCGTCAACGGCACCGGTCTCTATATCGATCAGCCGTCGGGCGACGTCGCGCCGGTGCGGCTCGGCTCCAACACGCTCTATACCGGCTTCTACGCTACCGACACTTTTAACGTCACCTCGCGCTTGGCGCTGACCGCCGGCGGCCGTTACAACATCGCCCAGATCGGTCTCGCCGATCTCATCGGCAACGATCCCGGCCTCAACGGCAATCACCTCTATAGCCGCTTTAATCCGACGTTCGGCGCGACCTACAAGGTCACGCCGAATATCACGATCTACGGCAGCTACGCGGAGGCGAACCGGGCGCCGACGCCGCTCGAGCTCGGCTGCGCCGATCCGATGCGGCCATGCCTGATCGACAACGCGCTGGTCGGCGATCCCAACCTCAATCAGGTGGTCTCGCATACTTTCGAGGGCGGCGTGCGCGGCCACTTCGATATCGCCAAGGGGCTGTTCAACTGGAGCGTCGGCGCGTACCACGCGCTCAACTCCAACGACATTCTCTCGGTCGCGAGCCCGATTCCCGGTCACGAGTTTTTTCAAAATGCCGGCAACACACTGCGCCAGGGCATCGAGGCCCAAGCCTCCTACAAGCTGGATCGCTGGACCGCCTACGCCAATTTCACCTATGTGGATGCCACGTTCCGCAATGCGCTGACCTTGTCGTCGCCGAACAATCCGTTCGCCGACGCCAATGGCAATATCTTCGTAACCCCCGGCGACCACATGACCGGGATACCGGACTTCCGCCTCAAGGCCGGCGCCGATTATCAGGCGACCGAGCTGTGGAAGATCGGCGCCGACCTCAACGTCGTCGGCAGCCAATGGCTGGTTGGGGACGAGGCCAATCAGAACCCCAAGGTGCCGGCCTATTGGACGGTCAACCTGCATACCTCCTATCAGTTGACCAAGAACGTCGAGCTGTTCGGGCTGGTGCGCAACCTGTTCGACCGACATTACTATGTTTACGGCACTTTCTTCGAGACCGACTCGTTTCCGTATTTGAATTTGACCGATCCTCGCACCTTTGTCCCCGGCATGCCGCTCGCCGGCTATGCCGGGGTGCGCGGTACATTCTAGGAATTTGGTGCTGCACGGCTGGTTTGGCGAACGCCGGGCAGGCCAGGCCGAACGGTAGCCGTGCTCCGTGCGCGCGTCGCTTGCCGCGGCGGGGGACTAGGCGCATTATCGCTGCGGGCGACGCGGCGTTAAAAAATCAAAACAGGGAGGGACTTGCGATGAGGAAGCTCTCGCCGGCAATGGCGTTGATGACCCCGCTGCTCATGGCCGGTGCGCTGACGCCGGTGCGCGCCGCCGACATGACGTTCGAGCGTGCGCTCAATGCCATCAGCAAGGAGCCGCAGAACTGGCTGCTCTATTATGGCAATTACCAGGGCTACCGGTTCTCGCCGCTCGGCGAGATCAACACGGACAACGTCAAGAATCTCAAGCCGGTGTTCGCCGTCGCGCTCGGCGGCCTGCAGAGCGGCGGGCGCTACGCCTTCGGCAACCTTGAGGGCACGCCGATCGTCGAGGACGGCATGATGTACGTCACCGACGGCTGGGGCAGCGTCTATGCCATCGACGTTTCCAGCGGCACCAAGGGCGACATCAAATGGAAGTTCGATCCAGGCATCGACCGCGCCTGGGCCGGTGACGTCGCCTGCTGCGGCGTCAACAACCGTGGCGTCGCGCTGTGGAAGGACAGGGTGATCTCTATCGCCCTCGACGGCCGCATGTTTGCCGTCAACAAGGCGACCGGCGAGAAGGTCTGGGAGCGCAAGATCGCCGATCCGGCGCTCGGCGAGACCATCACCATGGCGCCGCTGGTGGTCCGCGACCTGGCCATCGTCGGCCCCGCCGGCGGCGAGTTCGGCATCCGCGGCTTCATAGACGCCACCGATCTCAATACCGGCCAGCAGGCCTGGCGCACCTACACCATCCCGGGTACGGGCGAGCCCGGCAACGATACCTGGAAGGACGGCGCCGACCGCTGGAAGCACGGCGGCGGCTCGGTCTGGGAAACCGCGACCTACGATCCGCAGACCGACACCATCTACCAGGGCATCGGCAATGCCGGCGCCGACTGGGATCCGCAATATCGGCCGGGCGATAACAAGTGGGCGGCAAGCGTGCTCGCGCTCAATCCGGCCGACGGCAAGATCAAATGGGGCTTTCAATACACGCCGAACGACCCGTTCGACTTCGACGAGATTTCCGAGCACCCGATAATCGACGCCAAGGTCAACGGCAAGGAGCGCAAGCTCGTGGTCCACGCCGCGCGCAACGGCTTCTTCTATGCGCTCGACCGTACCAACGGCGCCTTCGTCGGCGGCAAGCAATATGTCGACAAGCTCAACTGGACGACAGGGTTGGACCCAGAGACCGGCCTGCCCGCCAATTACGATCCGAAGAGCGGCGTTCAGGTCTATTCGCCAGGCACCCACGGCATGCGCGGCGAGCCGTTGGCCACCGTCTGTCCGTCGCACTTCGGCGCCAAGAACTGGGAGCCGACGGCCTATAATCCGACGCTCAACACGCTCTACATCCCCTCGATCGAGGGCTGCGACGGCATCGAGACCGTGGCGCAGAAGGACTTCGTCGACCAGGGCGGCACGGTGAAGCCGCGCGACCGCTTCAGCGGCGGCGCGTTCAAGATGACCGGCCGGCTCTACGGCAGCCTCAAAGCCATCGATCCGACCACCGGCGACGTCAAAGCGGCGGTGCGACTCGATTTCCCGAACTATGCGGGGGCGCTCGCCACCGCGGGCAATCTCGTGTTCCTCGGCCAGGCCGACGGCATCTTCGCCGCCTATGATGCCAAGACCCTGAACAAGGTGTGGAGCTTCAGCGTCGGCACCGGCATCAACGCACCGGCGATCAGCTACTCGGTGAACGGCAAGCAATACATCGCCGTTCTTGCCGGCTCGCGGCAGTCGCCGTTTGTCATGCAAAGCGACCCGTCGGTGAAATACTCGTCGACGACGTCCATGTTGTTCGTGTTCGGGCTCTGAGCGAACGCAAGAGCGCGACGCCGGCACGGCTTCATCGTCGTGCCGGCGTTCGTTTCATGTGCATAACGGTCGAGTGTGCCATCCGATGGATGTTCGGTTTGCGCTTCGCTTTTCCCTGGCATTGGCCTTGATCGCAGCGACGATAGCCTCCGTGCGGGCTCAAAATGTGCAAAGCGATACGCAAAATGCCGAAGCGGCGCGGGTGATCGCCCACGGCAAGGACATCTTCAAGACCAAGGCGACCTGCCAGTTCTGCCACAAGTGGGATGCGTCGGGCGATCAGGGCTACGGCGGCAACGCGCTGTCGCTGCGCGCTACCAGGCTCACTCCGGCGCAGGTCGCCGAGACCGTCAAATGCGGCCGGCCCGGCACCGGCATGCCGTATCACGACCAGTTCGCCTATACCGACAAGCGCTGCTACGGCGTCACCCGCGAGCAGCTCGGCAAGGACATGCCGCCGGAGCCCAATGCCTTCCTCAATTCCGATGAGATCGATGCGGTGGTGAAATATCTGTTCGCCACGGATGTCGGACGCGGCCCGTCGACCTACGAGGATTGCGTCGCATTCTGGGGAACCGAGACGCGGCAATGCGAGCCGATGAAGCAATAAGCCTGATCTTCCGCAACGGCGGGGCGATGATCGTCGGCGCCACGCTCGCCATCGTGGGCGCGACGACAGCCTTGGCGCAAGCGCCCGACTCGGGCGAAATCCACGGGCTGCGGCTTGGACTTCAGGCGCAAGCGATGACTCTGGACGGCTGGGGCCAGCTCTCCTGCGGCAGCAATGGCGGGCCGCCGCGCCAGGACCTCGACGCTTGGTTGGACTTCAAGAAATGCCCGCCGGAAGCGAACGGCTTGCACGAAGTCGCCGCCCGCTTCGACGACGAAGATGAATACGTCGCCAAGGCGCTCGGCGAACCGTCTTACGCCGCGCAGCGCATCGGCACACGGGTCGCCGGCCATCCCGTCGTTCTCTCGGCTCTGTTCGACGACGGCGGCATGTTGCGTGGCATCCGCATGGTGAGCGATCCGCGCGCCAACCCGGCGGAACGCCGCATGGCGCATCTGCTCAGCGTCGCGGTGATCGACCGCTACGGCACCGAAGGCTGGGACTGCACGGATTTTCCCCCGGCCGAAGGCGAGTCCGCGGTCGGCGGCGTGTTCGTCAAGCGGCGTTGCGCCAAGACGCTGCCGGGGCGGGTCCTGACGGTCGAGACGCATTTTCTGCGCAAGCCCGGCCAACACGACGTCGATCCCGAAACCCACGAATACACCCACGGCGAGTTCGAGAGCCGGACGCGGTTCGAGCTTTACGATCCGAGCTATCGCAAGCCGTGACCGGAGCGGTCAGGGCCGCTCGGGATATTGCGCGCAACTCTTTGCCGCGCGCTCGCCGAATGCTTCGAGACATTCGTCGCGCGTGATCGGGCCGCGGCCAATGATCTTGGCTTGCAGGAAGTCGACCAGCGCCTCGATTTCACGGCGCTGCAGCAGCGAGCCTGGCGGCGGCAAATCCCGGCTCAGCACCGCCTCGGTCGTGCCGCCATAGCAGCGCTTTTCCGCATAGGCCTGATCGTCGAAACGCGGCATCGCCGCACCCGGTCGGCCGCAGCCGATCACCTCGATCAGTTGCTTGCGGGTGATCTTGGCCTCGCGCAAGTCGGCGACGCCGCCGCTCGATTGCGGCGCACCGGCGCCGTCGCCGGCCGGGCTCGACAGGACCAGAAGGAGAAGCCAGAGATGTGCCGCAGGGCGTTTGAACATCAGGAAACTCGAATGCGCGGTGCTTGCTTTGTCGGCGCCGGTTTCGACGGATGTCGCGTCTCCTATATCATTGCGAATGGATCAAGAAGGGCGGACGAGGCGTGACGCAGCTCCGGACGACGACGCGGCTGATTTTGACCGCTCTAGCGAGCCTCGCTCTCGCGGCAGCCGCGGCAGCGCAAGGCGCCGGTCAGCGGCAGCCCAGCCGGGCCGAGGTATGGGACCTCAAGCTCGGCACGCCGGCTACGGCGCTGCCGAGCGGTTTCAGCGAATATGCGTGCGGCACCGATGGCGGGCCGCCATCGCAGCCGCTGTCCGGTTGGAGCGATTTCCGCCGCTGCCGTCCGGAGCCGAGCGGCTTGCGCGAAGTCTATTTCCGCTACGACGACGAGCTCGAATACTGGGCCAAGGCGAACGACCTGCCGGCCGAGATCGAGCGCTATTCCGGCACAAAAGTCTATGACTTCCCGGTGGTGCTGTCGGCGCTGTTCGATAACAGCGGCACGCTGGCGGGCCTGCGCATCGTCAGCGATCCACGCGACACCACGCGCTCGCGCGACGAGGCCTATACGCTGCGCAATTTCCTCACCGCTCGCTTCGGCCGCGACGGCTGGAGCTGCAACGATCTGGCGCCCGGCGACGGCGAGGAGCCGGTCGCACGGACGTTCATCAAGCAGGATTGCCGCAAGACCGTCGCCGGGCCGGCGCTTGCGGTGATGCAGACACGCTATTTCCGCAAGAAGGGCCAATACCAATTCGACCCGCATTCCAGCAAGGAAACCAAGGGTGAGTTCGAAAGCACGGTGCACTTCGAGCTCACCCTCGTGCAATAAGCGTCAGAGTCCGAACACGTACAGCATCGTGGCGTTGCCCTCGTTCTCGCTAATCGTGCACGGTTCCGTCCGGCATCAGCGTGCCGGTCAGCTTGACATCGGTCATGACGGCGCCGGTGAGAATGGCGCCGGTCAGGCGTGCGCCGGAGAGATCGGCGCCGGTCAGATCGGCGCCGGAAAGATCGGTATTGTAAAGATCGGCCTCGGTTAGCTTCGCATTTTTGAGGTTCGCCTCGCGCAGCACCGCGCCTACCAGGCCGGCATTGTCGAGATTGGCGCCTGCGAGGTTGGCGCGGCGCAGCGATGCCTCGACCAGATTGGTCCTGCTCAAGTCGGCGCCCTGCAGCGAAGCGTCGTCGAGCCGGACTGCGGTGAGCATGGCTTCGGCAATCCTGGCATGGTCGAGCTTGGCGCGAATGAGCAACGCTGTCTGCATCTTGGCGTTGACCAGATCGGCCCCGGAAAGATTCGCGGCGCTCAAATCCGATCCGTAAAACATCGCGTTCTCGGCCTTGGCGCCCACCAGCGAGGCCGTCTTCAGATCGGTCTTGTTGAGGTTGGCATCGGTCAGATTGGCGCCGTCCAATTTTGCGCCGCCGAGCTTGGCGCGGTGCATCACTGCGTGGGTGAGGTCGGCGCCGGTGAGGTCGTCACCGGCCAGGTCTTTTTGCTTGAGCGGAGCACCGGGCAATGAGCATTTCACGCACGTCTTGCTTTGACCGGCGAGGAAGCTCGCGGCATCGTCGGCTTGCGCCGGAGCCGACGACAGAGCGGCGCAGGCGAGAAGCACGGCGCCGAGCGCCTTGACGGGACGGAAGACGGGCATGGCGCTATCGGCGGGCGACGCTATAGCCCGAACACGAACAGCATGGTCTGATTGCGCTCGTTCTTGAGCTCCGGCGTGAAATCATGGCGCCGCTGCGCGATCTTGCTCAAGCCCGACAGGATGGCGACATATTGCTTGCCGTTCACCGCGAACGTCATCGGTGGCGCGTCGAAGCCGGTGCCGACGTTGATCTTCCAAAGCTGCTGCAGGGTGGTGTCGTCGTAGGCGGCGAAGGTGCCGTCGGTGAAACCGGTGAAGACGATGCCGCCGGCGGTCGCCAGCACGCCGCTGTTGTTGGGGTAGGGGATGTGGATCGTCGTCTTGATCTGGCCGGTCATCGGATCGGCGGCGATGATGTCCGAATCGTTGCGTTCGATATTGTGGAACCGCGCGCCTTTCCAGTCGCCGGCCTTGTTCGACAGGCTGGGATCGAGCGTCAGCTCGTTGCACGAGCTCATCGACGGGATATAGAGCAGCTTGGTCTTGGGGCTATAGGCCGACGGCCAGAAATTATTGCCGCCGGACATGGCCGGGCACAGCTTCTTGGTCGGGTCCGCGAGCGTCTGATTTTGCTGGCCGGAATAGACCTGGATATCCTTCTTCGGATCGTATTCCACCGGCTTGCCGGATTCCGCGTCGATGCCTTTGGTCCAACGGATATTGCTCAAGTAAGGCTTTGCCAGCAGGAACTGGCCGTTGTCGCGCTCGAACGTGTAGAGGAAGCCGTTGCGCGCCGAGTGCGTGATCACTTTGACCTGCTGCCCGTTGCGTGTGCCGTCGATCAGAATATGCGAATGGGCGGCGTCGTAGTCCCACATATCGCCAGGCACGTATTGAAAGTACCAGTTCATCTTGCCGGAATCGGGATTCCACGAGATGACGCTGTCGGTGTAGAGATTGTCGCCCGGCCGATAGGTCGGGTCGAACATCGGCACCGGATTACCGGTGCCCCAGATCACCTGGTTGGTCGCGGGATCATAGGAACCGGTCACCCACATGGCGCCGCCGCCGACCTGCCAGGCGTTGTTCTTGTCCTTCCAGGTCTCGCTGCCGGGTTCGCCCGGCGCCGGGATCACATAGTTGCGCCAGATCAATTTTCCGCTCGCCGCATCGAGCGCCGCGATCCAGTCGCGCACGCCGCGGTCGCCGCCGGCGGCGCCGACGATGATCTTGTCCTTGACCACGAGCGGCGCCGCGGTGAGCTGCACGTCGGTCTGGTCGTTGAGATTGGTCTCCCAGACGACCTTGCCGTTGTCCTTGTCGGTCGCGATCACCCGCGCCGGGTAGCTCGCCACGGTGATGACCAGGTTGCCCCACAGCGCGGCGCCGCGGTTCGTCAACGGCAGCTTTTCCTGGTGCGGATCCATGGTCCAGAGGATGCGGCCGACGTCGCCGGAGCGGCCGTCGATCTTGTAGAGCACGCCCCATTGATCGACGACGTAAAGGAAGCCGTCCTCGGCCAGCGGCGTAGCTTCGAGGTTCTCGTTGGCGGTGGTGCCGCCGAGCGCGACCGCATAGACGAGCTTGAGGTTTTTGACGTTGTCCTTGTTGATAGTGTCGAGCGGCGAGTAGCGCTGGCTGTCATAGGTGCGATGATTCATCAGCCAGTTCTGCGGCTCCTTGTCGGCGTTGATCAGCCGATCGGGCGTGACCTCGCCGGCCGCCGCCGGCGCGCTGACAAGCATCGCGCCAGCCAGCAGCAGATAGCGGATGGAAGGGATATGGGCGCGGTCTATCATGTCTTCCTCCTTGATTTTGTATTTTGTGAACCCGCAAAGGCGGCGGCTACGGCGAAGAGACGGCGCGATTGTACCAATGCAATGCATCGACACTGACGACGCGCTCGCTGCCGTCGAACAGTTTGGCGACGCGGCCGCCGGACGCCTTGAGCTCGAACGTCTTGACGCGATCTTTCACCGGCACGGTGGCGTTGCGCATGATGTCGAGACCCTGCTCGATCTTCCAAATTTGATAGGAATTCGGATCGGCAGCGGAGAAGAATTTGGTCTCGGCGCTGAGTTTTCTGGCAACACCACGCTCGTAGGTCAGGTGCAACGCCAAATGTTCGCCGTCGGCGCCGGTGAAATCCCAGGTATCTTCGCTCTCGATCGACCCGCCAGTGGCGGCGTGCGTGGAGCGTTCGACGCGATAGGCGGTAGCGGCCTGATAGACGTTGAACGGGCCGGGCGCGGCTTTCGGATTTGAGGTGATGCCGTCGATCACCATCTGGCCGGCCATCTCGTTGCTGCCGGTCTTCTTGATCGGGGAGGCGAAGTAGACCATCTGCTCGGTGCCGACCGGCGCCCCATCGGCGCCGTTGATGTCGGTGCGATCGACGAAGATCAGCCGCACATTGCAGTCTTTGGCCGGCCCGGAGGTTGCGACGAAAGGCTCCCAGCCGTCGGGCAGCAACGCCTTTAGCGCCTGTGGGGAGACCGCGAGATCAAGCTGCATGCGCACTTCGGCGCTCTGTTCGAGCAGGGTCTGGGCCGCCGCGGCGCCGGTCAGTCCGATAAACGCCACCGCTATGACGCCGGCAGCCGCGGCACCTTTGGCGATCATGTAACCCTCCCTCCCCATAGGTTCGCAGATGGGTCCGCGTGCCGGGCCTCGCTTGTGCGCTCCATGTTAATCGAAAACGCACCTGCGCTGTCATGCCAATTCGGCAGGCTGTGGCGCCGGGGCGTGACGCGGCGGCATATGTTCGGCTAACATCCGGCGTAACAGCTTGGGGAGGAACCGATCAGCGTACAGTCCGCGGCCGCGTTCGCTGGTCCGCCGCAAGCGACGACGCTGTTGAAGCGCTTGTTCCATGCGCTCTGGTATGGGCGTTCGGTTCGCGCGCAGCTATTGCTGACCTTCGTGCTGATCGACGTTGTCGCCGTTCTGGTCGCCGGCAGCGTGGTTATTCTTCGCGCGCGCATGCAGACGCGGATCGAAATGGCCGCGTCGCTGCGGCTAGCCGGTCTCTTGGTCGAAGACGCGGTCCACCTTGCCGGACAGGAGCTGCCGGCCGAGCAGTTTTTGGCGTCGCTGCCCGCGCAACTGCAATCGATGCGCCACGTGCGCTTCGTTGTCAGCGACGCCTCGGGTTCGCCGATCGCGACAACGACGCCAGGCCGCGCCGCCGCACACGGCGCGGCGCCACGGTGGTTTACGGCGTTGGTCGCGCCGCCGATCGAGACGCGCGACGTCGCCGTGACTGTCGCCGGCGCCCGCATCGGGCGCGTCTCGATCATCGGCGAGCCGGGCGACGAAATCGCCGAGGTCTGGGACAACGCCGTCGCGATGGCCGCCGTCGCCGTCCTGCTCAACGTCGTCATGATCGGACTTCTCTATATCTTGTTCGGCCGCGTGCTCGGTCCGCTCACGGTGCTGGCGCACGGCCTGTCCGATCTGGAGCACCAAGCCTATAACGCACGGCTGCCGCAACCGCAGACAAGCGAACTCGCCGCCATCGCCGAGCACTTCAACGCGCTGGCGCTGGCGCTCGAAGCGCTGCGCGCCGAAAACCTCAATCTCAATCGTCGCCTGATCACGGCGCAGGACGACGAGCGGCGGCGCACGGCGCTCGAATTGCACGACGAAGTCGGGCCGTGCCTGTTCGGACTCAAGGCCAACGCGTCGTCGATTGCGGGCGCGGCGCAAAATCTGCCCGCGCAGGCGCGGCAAAGCGTTGCCGAACGCCTGCGCGATATCCTGTCCATCATCGATCATCTGCAGTCGATCAACCGTAGCATGCTCGATCGGCTGCGGCCGATGGCGCTCGGTCATGTTCCGCTGCACGACATGCTCGGCCGGCTCGTCAAGGAGCGCGCGCGGGAACATCCGCAAATCGCGTTTTCGCTCACTGCCGGCAGCCTGGCTGACGGTTATGGCGATTCGATCGATCTCACGATTTATCGCTGCGTCCAAGAAAGCGTGACCAATGCCATTCGCCATGCCGCGGCGAAGCACGTCGCCGTGACGCTCGATCACATCGAGAACGGAACAACCTTGGCGCTGACCGTGGTCGACGACGGTCGCGGCATGAGCCGGCCGGTGCCGGACGGCTTCGGCACCCGCGGCATGATGGAGCGTGTCGAGGGTCTGGGTGGCCGATATAGTGTCGACAGCGAGCCCGGCCGCGGCACGCGGGTGCGGATCGTCATCCCGCTTGCCGAGCCTGCGGCGAGGGTGGCGACTGTGAGCGGCAGGCGTGCATGACTAGCGTTCTCGTAATCGACGATCATCCGATTGTGCTGCAGGGCTGCCGGCGCATGCTGGAGGACGCCGGCGTTACCACGGTGCTCGAGGCGCGAGATGTCGCGTCCGGCTACAAGCTCTACCGCCGGCACCGTCCCGACGTGGTGATCGTCGATCTTGCCATGCGCGGTAACGGCCTCGGCGGCCTGCCGCTGATCCGCCGCATCAATGCGCACGATCCGGCGACCCGCATCCTGGTCTTCAGCATGCACAGCGACCCGATCATCGTCGCTCGTTCGCTCGAAGCCGGCGCTACCGGCTATGTGCTCAAAGATACCTCGCCCACCGAATTGATGAAGGCGTTCGAGAAAGTTCGGGCCGGCACGCCGTATCTGCATGAAGACCTCGCCATGCAGGTGGCGCTGGTGCGCGCGCCGGCGCGCGGCAGCCCGCTCGCCGAGCTGACGGCGCGCGAATTGCAAACGCTGTCGTTGCTGGCAGAAGGCAAGTCCTACGGCAGTATCGCCGAGGAGCTCAATGTCAGCTACAAGACCGTCGTCAATCTCAGCTCGCAGCTCAAGCAGAAGCTCGAGGCGCAGAATCTGCCGGACCTGATCCGCGCCGCGGTGCAGTTGTTGGCGGCGGCCTCGTAGAGCGGGATGACTTAATCTTCGCGTCGTCGTCCCGCTCTAAAGCCCCGCCCAAGGCGGGATCAGGCGAGATCGACGAGCCCGAAATGCGGCCCGA
>JASHQO010000475.1 GCA_030039105.1 Xanthobacteraceae bacterium | reverse complement strand
CGACCACCAAGCCCAAGCCGCAGTAGCGCCTGCGCACGCGCATCGTGCGTGGTGGGCGGCGGATGTTGAGAGCCCGCCGGCTGCGCCGACATTTTATTAGGGCAGGCATGTTATAGATGATCGCTGCGCGGGCATCGACGGATGCCCGCCGGGCGGACGTGCTACAGATGTCCGCCTTCGCGGGCATTGGAGCAGATGTCCGCTGCGCGGACGTGGCGAAATGGTAGACGCAAGGGACTTAAAATCCCTCGGGAGTAATGTCCCATGCCGGTTCAAGTCCGGCCGTCCGCACCAAGAATTTGAAGTGGTGAATTTGCAGATGAGGAATCCTCTACATTGCCATCTCTGGAAGCGCATCTTCAGGTAACGCGTGACCGTAAATTTGGTCATGTACGGTGGCGAGCGAACGGCGTTCATCAGGTCGGACCACAGCCGGCGCTGGGTGTCGGACAAGATATCCAGGCGTGGAATGAAAGCAGTCGGCATAATACATTATAGCGCATATCGGATTCTTTGCCGCAACGGCCAAGGCGCACACGGACAGCGTCGCGGCAATCAACGGACGCTCGAACTCCGCACCACCACCGCGACCGGCCGCCGCGTCGGTTGCGGGCGGAATAGCGGCACGCGGACGCGATAGCGCGGCAGGGCGTGTCGCACCAGCGCGAAGCCGGCCAGCAGCAGGCTCGCCCAGACGGCGATGCTGAAATAGAGCGACATCCAGGCGATCTCGTCCTGCCACGGCGCGATGCTGCGGGTGACGAGCCAGCGGGTGGCGAGGTCGTGCAGGCCGGCGACGAGGCCGAGATAGTGCTTGCCGACCGCGGTGTCGGCTTGCCAGCGGGCGAAATACATCGGCACGTCGACGGTCATCATGAAGGCGACATAACCGGCCATGCCGGCGGCGGTGGCGGCGAGCGCGCGCTGGACCAGGCCATGGAAGCGGTAGACGAGGCGGGCAAGCGCGATGCCGATCAGGGCGAAGGTGATCGTCCACAGCGAGTTTTCCAGAACGTTGCCGAGAAAATCGGTGGTGATCACCGCGTACCAGGAGCAGATTTCGGCAAGCGCGATCAGCGGCACGACGAGCTTGGCGATGGTCTTGGCGGTGTCGGAATGGGCGACCTTGCCGAGCGCGTAGAGCACGATGGCCCATTGCGCGGCGAAGGCGAGCTCGGCGGCGGTCGCCACCGAGCGGCCGATCATGATGCTGGACAGCCAGGTGTCGAACAGGCAGATGCGCTGCACGTCGGCGCGCGGCAGGATCGAGCGGAAGGCGCAGCCGAGCACATAGACGGCAGCGAGAATAAGCAGCGGCTCGACCAGGCGGCCGGACGTCTTGCCGAAGAAGCTTTGGCGGAAGCAAAAGCCAAACGCGAGCAGCGCGGCGACGTTGACCGTGGCGACGATCAGCAGAAAGCCCCACCAGATGGCGACCGGATTGGACCAGTCGAGCCAGGCGACGTTCATCGGACTTAACTCCCGGACTTAACTTCCGGCCTTCACTGTCGCAGGCGTTACCGAACCCCACACGAAAGTGTAACACTACCGACACATAAGGCGAGATTAAGCCGATCGGTCGTCGCAGGGCGGCCGTCAGCGCCGGGGCGCGAAAAGCGATGGTTTACCCCGCATTAATCCAACCGCACCTAAAGTCGGATGCTTGTGCCGTTTCGATCCAAGGCACGTGGAGTGCTCGCCATGGCGGCCGCCGGCAATTCTCCTACCCGGCCTGAGCAGCGCAAAACGCCGCGCCAGGTGTTCCATTACAGCGCTGCCGTGCTGACCGAAGACCGGAAGAAGCATCCCTGCAAGGTGGTCGATATTTCCGAATGCGGCGCGCGCATCGTGCTCGACAGCGACAGCGAGCTGCCGGACCGCTTCGTCCTGTTGTTCAGCCGCAGCGGCGGGGCGCGGCGCTATTGCCGCAAAATCTGGCGCGACGGCCTGACCGTCGGCGTCGAATTTCCGGTGCCGCACGGCTAGCGCGCCTTCGCCTTATTTGCGGCGCAGGGGCTTGCAACCAACGCCTATCGTCGGGCAGGGGGGATCGCCACGCCGCCTTTTCTTGCATCTGTTTGCTGCCGTGCCGGAGCGCGCCGCGCTTTGCTCGTGGGCGCGCTCGCCGGCGGCACGCTGGCGGGCTGCAGCCTCGGCAACGGTCCGGGCTCATTGATCGTCGATCCCGGCAAATTCGATTCCTATCATTGCAACGACCTGGCGACGCGCTGGAAGGAGGCCAATGTCCGGGAAAAGGAGTTGCGCAACCTGATGGACAAAGCCGCCCAGGGACCCGGCGGCGGCATGATCGGAACGCTGACCTACCGCAGCGACTATGAAAGCGTGCTGACCGAAAAAAGAATGCTGCAGCAGCTCGCGGCGGAGAAGAACTGCGATCTGGTCGCCACCTATCAGAGCGACCAGGGCGTGCGCTGACAGCGCCTCACGCCGACCACTGAACGATCGCCAAGGCAATGGCGACGCCGGCGGCGGCGAGGATCGCCAGCGCCACCGCGCTGCCGGCCGTCGCCCGCCCGCCGGCAAAGGCGGCGGCATACACAGCTTTCAGAACATTGTTGGAGGACGCGGCGATCAGGATCGCGGCGACGATCGAGGTGATGGCCAGGTCGGTGCGCCCGCCTTGCGCCAGGTTGAGCACGAAAGGATCGATGTCGGAGACGCCGACGATGGCGGCAAGCGCATAGATGCCTGCCGCGCCGAATGCCTTCGCCGCCCAGCTCGTGAGGACGGAGACCAGGACGAACAGCACCGCAAACGTCGCCGCCGCGCCGAGCTCGAGCGGGTTGCGGCTGGTCTCGAGCTTCATGGCGCCCTGCTTGTCGTCGGCCGCAGGCTTGTCGAAGACCCAGTATTGCAGCGCGCAGATCGCCAAGCCGGCGCCCGACAGGGCGAGCATCGGCAGCGCCAACGGGCGCGCCAGCGCCACGTTGAAGACGGCGATGATCGCCAGGATGCGCAAATACATGATCGCGGTGGCGAGCGTGATGCCGGCCTCGGCGCTGCGCCGCACCGTCGGATCGGCCTTGGCCTGGCGCGCCAGCACCACCGTGGTCGCGGTCGAGGAGTAGAGGCCGCCCAGCGCCGCCATCCACAATCCGCCCGATGCCGCGGCCCAATAGCGCTGCGCCAGGTAGCTGACATAGGAAAAGGTGCAGACCACCACCAGCGCCAGCCAGACCTTGCGCGGCGCGATGCTGGTCAGCGCGTCGGGCGCGAACGGCAGATCGAGCGGCACCGGCGCATTGGGCAGAAGCGGCAGGATGATGCCGATCAGGATCAGGAACTGGCCGGCGGTGACGATCTCCTTGACGTCGATGCGGCCGGCGAGGTTATGCAGCCGGCTGCGGCCGGTGAGGAGAAACACTGCGGCCACCGTCATCGCCACCGCGACCCAGGGCGGCAGCGCCAGGGCGACGGCGCCGAGCGCGTAGGCGTGAATGTTGAGCAGCGGAACGATCAGGTTGACGTTGGTCTCGCCGGTGTCGTCGGGCTCGCGCAAATGGGCGCGGTAATAGACGACGAGCCAGCCGCCGAGCACGAGAAGGCCCGCGGTGAAGGCAACGACGTGGCTCGGATCGAGCAGATAAAGCGCGCCGCCGGCAATCGCCAGCAGCGGAAAGGTGCGGATGCCGCCGGGGCGTTTCAGGGTGGCGTGATAGAAAAAATCCTCGAACGCCAAGCCGAGAAAGAAGCTCAGGCCGAGCAGCAAGGCGACGCTGGTGGGCGACGGGTCCATGCCGGCAACTATAGGGGCTGGGCTGCGGATTGCGCTACGGCTTTAGAACATCGTCCGGAAAAGTGGATGCCGGCTTTCCGAACAGATCATGCTCCAACGAAAAAACCGGACCGTGATCCGATTCCACTTAATCGGATCACGGTCTAAAGCGCGACGCGCCGCAGCCGCAGCGCGTTGGCGACGACGCTGACCGAGGACAGCGCCATGGCGGCAGCGCCGAAGGCGGGCGACAGCAATAGACCGAACACCGGGTAGAGCACGCCGGCCGCGATCGGCACGCCGGCGGCGTTGTAGAGAAAGGCGAACAACAGGTTTTGCCGGATGTTGCGCATGATCGCGGCGGAGAGCTTTTGCGCCCGCGCGATGCCGGAGAGGTCGCCCTTGACCAGGGTTACGCCGGCGCTTGCCATGGCGATGTCGGTGCCGGTGCCCATGGCGATGCCGACGTCGGCCGCGGCGAGCGCCGGCGCGTCGTTGATGCCGTCGCCGGCCATGGCGACGACGCGGCCGCTGCGGCGCAGCCGCTCGACCGCCGCGCCCTTGCGTTCCGGCAGGACCTCGGCCTCGACTTTGTCGATGCCGAGTTTCTTTGCCACCGCCTGGGCCGTGGTGCGGCTGTCGCCCGTCACCATCACGATGGCGATTTTTTGCGCCTTGAGCGCGGCGATCGCCGCCGGCGTCGTCGCTTTCACCGGATCGGCGATGGCGAAGAGGCCGGCGAGCTTGCCGTCGATGGCGATGAAGACCACGGTCGCGCCGTCGGTGCGCCAATGCTCGGCGTCGCCGTGCAGCGGCGCGACGGCGATGCCGAGCTCGCGCAGAAAACCCGCGTTGCCGAGCGCCACGCGCTGCCGCTCCACCATGCCGACGGCGCCTTTGCCCGACGGCGCGTCGAAGCCGCGCACCGCAAGCGGCGCGATGTCGCGCGCCGCGGCGGCGGCCGCGATGGCAGCCGCCAGCGGATGCTCGCTTGAGCGCTCGACGCTGGCGGCCAGGCGGAGCAGGGTGTCTTCGTCGAAATCTTGTGCCGTAACGACGGCGACGACTTTCGGCTTGCCTTCGGTCAGCGTGCCGGTCTTGTCGACCACCAGCGTGTCGATCTTCTCCAGGCGCTCGAGCGCTTCGGCGTTTCCGATCAGGATGCCGGCCTGCGCGGCGCGGCCGACGCCGACCATGATCGACATCGGCGTGGCGAGACCGAGCGCGCATGGGCAGGCGATGATCAGCACGGTGACGGCAGCGACCAGCGCATAGGCCAAGCGCGGCTCCGGGCCCAACGTCGCCCAGGCGGCAAACGCGATCAGCGCCACGGCGATCACCGCCGGCACGAACCAGGCCGCGACCCGGTCGGCGAGCCGCTGGATCGGCGCGCGCGAGCGCTGTGCCGCCGCCACCAACTGCACGATATGCGCCAGCATGGTGTCGCGGCCGACCTTGTCGGCGCGCATGACGAAGCTGCCGCTGCCGTTGAGCGTGCCGCCGATGACGCTGTCGCCTTCCGTCTTCGCCGCCGGCATCGCTTCGCCGGTCACCGTCGATTCATCGACGGCGGAAGCGCCTTCGAGCAATACGCCGTCGACCGGGATCTTTTCGCCGGGGCGCACGCGCAGCCGGTCGCCGACCGTGACGGCGTCGAGCGGCACATCCGTGTCGCCGCCGTCGTCGCTGACGCGCCGCGCCGTTTTGGGCGCCAGCGCGATCAGCGCGCGGATCGCGCCCGACGTCGAGGCGCGGGCGCGCAGCTCCAGCACCTGGCCGAGCAGCACCAGCACGACGATGACGGCGGCGGCCTCGAAATAAAGCGCGATGCCGCCATGGGCGCCATGAGTGCCATGAGTGCCATGAGCGCCGTGGGCGCCATGAGCGTCGCGGAACGCCGCCGGAAAGACGCCGGGCGCGAGCACGGCGACGATGCTGTAGCCATAGGCGACGCCGGTGCCCATGGCGATCAGCGTGAACATGTTGAGGTTGCGCGTGATCAGCGATTGCGCGCCGCGGACAAAGAACGGCCAGCCGCCCCACAGCACCACCGGCGTCGCCAGCGCGAGCTCGACGAGCTGCGAAACGCTGCCCGGCACATGCAACAGGCCGAAATGTCCGCCCATGTCGAGCGCCACGATCGGCAGCGCCAGGATGGTCGAGATGCCAAGCCGGCGCGCCATGGCGGTAAGCTCGCCGCCGTCGTCGGCGCCGCCGGCTTCCGGCTCGAGCGCCATGCCGCAGACCGGGCAGGAGCCCGGCCCGACCTGGCGAATTTCAGGATGCATCGGGCAGGTGTAGATCGTGCCGGCGGGGGCCGGCTGCTCCGGCTTCTCGTCGCCAAGGTATTTTTCCGGATCGGCGGCGAACTTGGTGCGGCAGCCGGCCGAGCAGAAATGAAACGTCTTGTGCCGATGGTCGTGGCGATGCGGGCTTTTCGCCGGATCGACGGTCATGCCGCAGACCGGATCGATCACGGTCGCGCCGGTCGCGTGGTCATGGCTTGCGTGGTTCACGGCGAAAAATCTCTTGAAACGGATACCCGGTAGGGGTATATAGCGGCCATGCAGCCGGTTGCCAAGACAGCGGTGTTGAAACGCCTGAAAAGGATCGAAGGCCAGGTGCGCGGGCTGTCGCGCATGGTCGAGGACGACCGCTATTGCATCGACATCGTGACCCAGCTCTCGGCGGCGCGCGCCGCGCTGCGCCGCGCCGAGGAGGAGATCCTCGCCGATCATGCCGCCCATTGCGTCGAGCACGCGATCGCGTCGGGCAACAAGGCCGAGCAGCGCCGCAAGGTTGCGGAATTGATCGAGGTGCTGTCGCGCAGCGACCGGTAAAGTGTAGTAAGGTGTAGCCTGGATGGAGCGGAGCGAAATCCAGGATCGGCGTTTCAACCGTCAAGTCGTAGCCGGATTTCGCTGCGCTTCATCCGGGCTACGGAAAATCAATTGAGAAGCTTGATGGTTCCCGCCGGCAGATCGAGCGATTGCGCTTCGAGCGACGTCGCCGGCCGCACTTCCAAAATCGAATAATTGTAAAGTTCCTGGTTGATCAGCCGCCGCTCGAGCTCGCTGCGCGCCTCGCTCTCGTTACCGGCGGAGACGCCGTATTGCAGACGAACGGCCGTTCCGTCGCGATCGGCAAACGACACGGTGGTCAAGAACGGCATTTGCATTTTCGCTTTCCTTCGCACTTTTCCGCATCCAATCGGCAAAACTTTAACAAAATCCTACGCGTCGCAGATCGAAGCGCAGGCGGTCGGCGGGCGCCCGTCCGCGCGGACGACGTCATTGCCTTAAGATCGCGATGGCAGGATTTTTATTCTTGCGGCAGCAAACTCAACGCAAACTCACCCATACGTCTTGCGGGCCAACGCGGCGCCGCGGGCGAGTGCTTCGAGCTTCAATGCGGCGATTTCACGGCGCATGGGCGCCATGCCGCAATTGGTGCAGGCGATGATTTTTTGCGCAGGCACGTACTCTGCCGCTTTGCCGATCACGGCGGCGACTTCGTCCGGGGTTTCGATGCGATCGGTGGCGACATCGATGGCGCCGACCAGCACGTCCTTGCCGTGCAAGAGTTTCAGCACGCTCATCGGCACGTGCGAGTTGATGCATTCGAGCGACACTTGATCGATGCGGCTTTTTGCCAGCGCCGGGAAAAATTTCTCGTATTGCCGCCATTCGTCGCCGAGCGTCGCCTTCCACTCGATATTGGCGGGAATACCGTAGCCGTAGCAGATGTGCACGGCACTGGTGCAATTGGCGCCGTCGATGGCGCGGTGCAGCGCCTCGATGCCCCAGCCGGCGGCGGCCTCCATGTAGACGTTGAACGCCGGCTCGTCGAATTGGATGACGTCGACGCCGTCGGCGACGAGGCCGCGAACCTCCTCGTTGAGCAGGCCGGCAAACGCCATCGCCATCTTGACGCGGTCGCCGTAGTGGGCGTCCGCAATGGTGTCGACGATGGTCATCGGGCCGGGCAGGGTGAATTTGAGCTTGCGCTTGGTATGAGCGCGGGCCAACCGGGCCTCGCGGCCATGGACGCGGTGGCGCAGCTTCAATTCGCCGACCACCGTCGGGCACATCGCCTTGTAGCGGTCGTTGCGGATGCCCATCTCGACGCGCTTGGCGAAATCGATGCCGTCGACCGCTTCGAGGAAGCCGTGGACGAAATGCTGGCGCGACTGCTCGCCGTCGCAGACGATGTCGATGCCGGCGTCTTCCTGCTCCTTGAGCGCGAGCAGCGTGGCATCGTCCTTGGCGGCGGCGAGCGCGTCGCCGTGCAGGCGCCACTGCGGCCAGAGCTTGTTAGGCTCGGCAAGCCAGGCGGGCTTCGGCAGGCTGCCGGCGATCGTTGTTGGAAACAGCATCAGGCAATCGACAAGGTTGCGGGCGGACGCCAATCATAGAGCCAATCGTAATGGCGCAACAGGTGCGTGCCGCCCATGAGCCGCATTGTCGCGTTGCGCAAGCCTGCGCCGACGCCGCCGAGGTGATAGATGCCGCCGTTGCGCGCCGCCAGCCGCTGCACCTTCCAGGTCCGCGCCCGTCGCACCGCGCAATAGGCGCGCAGCGCCGCGGCGGCATCGTCCGGCATGCCGGCGAGACATTGCGCGACGACCACGGCGTCTTCGATTCCCATGGCGGCGCCTTGCGCCAGATATGGGAGCATCGGATGGGCGGCATCCCCGATCAGCGTCACCGGCCCGCGCGACCAGGTCGGCAACGCCCGCCGGTCGTACAGCGCCCATTTCAGCCAGCGCGACGGCTTGCCGATCAGGCCGAGGAGCTGCGGCGCGATCCGCTTTGGCGACAGGCGTGGCAGCAGATCGTCGCGGCGCACCGGCTCGCTCCAGCTTTGGGCGTTCCAGCTATCGTTCATGATGACGACGATATTGATGACGGCGCCGCCCTTGACCGGATAGTGCACGATATGGGCGTCGCGCCCGAGCCACAGATGCGTCACCGGCTCGCGGAATTCAGGCGTGGCTTCGGCCGCCGGCACCAGCGCGCGCCACGCCGCGCGCTTGGCGAAGCGCGGCGCATCGCGAAAGCCCAGGCGCGGCCGCGTCAGCGACCACAGTCCGTCGGCGGCGATCAGCACGTCGCAGCGCTCGTGCCAGATCGTGCCGCCGCGGCCGCTCGCCGCGACCGTGACGCCGTCGCCATGGACGACGTGATCCTCGGCCCGCATGCCGAGCCGCAAGCTGACGTCGAGATTGGCGGCGACCGCGGCCAGCAGTGCCGCCTGCAGATCGCCGCGGTGGATCGACCAGTACGGTGCGCCGTAGCGTCGCTCGGCGACGTCGCCGAGCGGCATGCGCACGATCTCGCGGCCGCTCTTGAGGTTGAGCACGCGCAATTCCTGTGGCGCCACCGCATGGGCCCGCAACCGCTCGCCGAGGCCGAGGTCGATCAAGGCGCGCGTCGCGTTGGGCGATAGCTGGATGCCGGCGCCGGTCGCCTCGAGCCGCTCCGCTTGCTCCCAGACGATGACGCGGAAACCGTTGCGGGCGAGCGCCAGCGCCGCGGTCAGCCCGGCAATGCCGGCGCCGGCGACGATGGCGGTGCGCGAGGTCGGCAGGGCGCGCGCTCCCGCAAGCCGCCTAGGCCGCGGTGGTCAGCACGCATTCCTCCGGCCGCGCCGCGCCCGGAGGAAGCGTCGGATCGTGACGGTAAAGCGTCGAGCAATAGGGGCAGATGTATTCGGTGTCGTCGCCCATGTCGCAGAACACATGCGGATGGTCGAACGGCGGCTTGGCGCCGACGCACATGAATTCCTTGGCGCCGATCTCGATGACCGCAACGCCGAGGTCGTTGTGGAAGTGCGGAACGATGGAATCCGTCATGGTGCCAGCGCAAGGGTTGAAACCGGCTGGCACCATAGCGGTCCGGCCGGCGAATTCCTAGCTATCGTTGCGGTGGCGTTTTTGTTGTGAAAAAGCCGCAAATCATCGGCATGGCCAGGACCATGACTACTTTCTCGGGTTCGAATCGATTGACCCGCACGCTGCGCCATCCGGCCTTCGCGGCCTTGGTTGCCGTGCTGTTCGCCGCCGCGGCGTTCGTCGTGGTGCGCGGCGGCCTCGAGGCGCAAGCGCATTTTGCCACGGTCGCCGCCGACCCGGTGCAGATCAGCGACCGGGCGCTCGATCGCGTCTTCAATCGCGACGTTGCCGAGCAGGAAATCCGCTCGGCGCTCGCCGCCGGCGACGCCGATCCGGCGCAGAGTTTTCTCGACCTCGCCGCCGAGCGCGGCGTTGCGATCGATCCGGCGCTCGCCGATGCGGTCAAGCAAGCGCAGGTGCGCGCGAGCTCGGCAACGCATTTTGCCGGACGCTTCGTGCAGGGTCTTTGGACCGGCGAGCCGGTGGATTTGGCGAGCCTGGCCGGCACGGCCGCCGGCGATCTCTTCGTGTTCGGCGATATCCGCGACGCCGCCCGCGAGGGCACGCGCTATCTGACCGGCCGGAAGGCCGACCCGTGGATTCTCGGCCTTGCCGGCGTCGGCCTCGCCATCACGGCGGGCACCTATGCGACGCTTGGCGCCGGCGCGCCGGCGCGCGCCGGGCTCACGGTCATGAAGGCCGCGCGCCGCACCGGGCGCCTCAATCCGGTGCTCGCGGTGCGGCTCGCGCGCGACGTGGTCAAGGTCGAAGAAGCCGGCGGTCTCGTCGAATTGGCCGGCAATGTCGGCCGCGTCGAGACCAAAGCCGGCGTGCAGACGGCGCTCGACGGTCTCAAGATCGCCGAGAGTCCGGAAGACCTGTCGCGGCTGGCGCGGCTTGCCGCTGCCAAGGGCCCAAAGACGCGCGCCATCGTCAAGCTCCTCGGCCGCGCCGCCATCGTGCTCACGGCAGGCGCGTTCGATTTCGCCATCTGGATGTTCTGGGCGGCTTTGATGGTGCTCGGCTTCGTCTCCTCGCTCAAAGCCGCGGTCGAGCGGATGACGCTGCGCTCCATCCGCTGGCGCAAGGCGCGGCGTGTGCGTGGCGCCGCGTTGCCGTTGGCGGTGCCGGCGCGCGACAGCTACAAAAGCCGCACCGGATAAGACTTGAAGCCGCGGAAGCGGGCGCGGCCGCTGCGCTCGAAAACGCCGGCCGGCTCGATGCGGGAAAAGCGCGCCACGAGGCGGCCGATCGCGACTTGCGCCTCCATGCGGGCGAGCGACATGCCGGCGCAGGCGTGAATGCCGGTGCCGAAGGCGAGATGGCGGTTCGGCTCGCGGCGGATGTCGAGGCGGTCGGGATCGGGAAATTGCGCCGGGTCGCGATTGGCGGCGCCGATGCCGATATGCACGTAGCTGCCGGCCGCGACGGCGACGCCGCCGAGCATCGTGTCCTTGACGGCGCGGCGGTTGCCGAGCTGGTTCGAGCTTTCCATGCGCAAGAATTCTTCGACGGCGGTTTCGATGGCGTTGGGATGACGGCGAAGCTCGCTCATGACGTCGGGATGCCGGATCAAGAGATCGACGCCGTTGCCGATGAGGTTCGTCGTCGTCTCGTGGCCGGCATTGAGCAGGAAGATGCAGTTGTGGATCAGCTCGAGCTTCGTCAGGCGGTCGCCGTGCGCTTCGCTCGCGGCGAGATCGGTGCCGGCAATGAGCTTTGACAGGATTTCCGCCGGATCATTGTCGTCGCTCCGCACCCGCCGCGCGATGATGTCGTCCAGATAATTCTTAAACGCCGCGACCGCGCCGACGCCGGTGTCGAATTGCGCGCGGCTCAGCACTGGCTCCAGCGCGCCGAGGATGGCGAGCGACCAGCCGCGCAGCGGCTCGCGCTCGGTCTGCGGGATGCCGAGCATGTCGCCGATGAGCGCAATGGGTATAGCTGCGGCGAAATCGGCGATGAGATCGATTTCGCCGCGTTCGGCGGCGCTCGCCAACAGCCGATCGACCAGCGCTTCGATCCGCGCCTGCAATGCGCGCAGCGCCCGCGGCGTGAACGCCGGCGCTAGGAGTTTTCGCACCCGCGCGTGATACGGCGGGTCGTTGAACACGAGACTCGTGGTGTGGTGCTCGTAGAGCAGGCTGTCGAAAAAATTCGGCCGGAAATCGAGCTTCTTGTCCGAGCTCCAGGTCTCGGTGGCGCGATAGACCGCGAGGCAATCGTCGTAGCGCGTCAAAAAATACGATCCGTCCGGCATGCGGTGCACCGGATCGCATTGGCGCAGCGCGCGGTAGGTCGGATACGGATTGTCGAGAAAGTCCGGCGACAGCTTGCGTATGTCGAAAGCGGCCGCGGCTTCCCGGTCGTTCACGGTGCCATCAGCCCTTGACCAACGGGCATGCCGGGTTGGGCGGGCCGAACGCCTGGTCGCCTGGGATATGGGCGAGGATCTGATAGTAGTCCCACGGATACTTCGACTCTTCCGGCTTCTTCACCTGCACCAGGATGAGATCGTGCACCATCAGCCCGTCCTCGCGCAGCTTGCCGTTGCGCGAGAAAAAGTCCTCGACCGGCATGTCGCGCATCTTCGCCGCGACTTTGAGTGGATCGTCGGTGCCTGCCGCCTGGATCGCCTTGAGATAGTGCATCACCGACGAATAGACTCCGGCCTGCCACATGGTCGGCATGTGGCCGACCTTGGCGAAGAAGCGCTTCGACCATTCGCGGGTCTTGTCGTCCATGTCCCAGTAGAACGAGGTGGTCAGCACCAGGCCCTGCGCCGCTTTCAGGCCGAGCCCGTGGATGTCGGTAATCAAAACCAGAAGCCCGGCCATCTGCTGGCCGCCGGCGAAAATGCCGAATTCGCCGCCGAGCTTGATGGCGTTGACGTTGTCGGGCGGCCCGCTGGCGAGGCCGATGATCTTCGCCTTCGAGGCTTGCGCCTGCAGAATGAACGACGACAGATCCGGCGTCCGGAATGGATGCCGCACGGCGCCGACCACGGTGCCGCCGTTGGCCTTGATGACGTCGGAGGCGTCCTTCTCCAGCGAATAGCCGAAGGCGTAATCGGCGGTGAGGAAGAACCAGCTTGTGCCGCCGCGCTTGACCACTTCCTGCGCGGTGCCGACGGCGAGCGCGTGGGTGTCGAACACCCATTGCATCGTGTAGGGCGAGCAGAACTTGCCGTGGAAATCGGCGGTGCCGGTCGAATGGGCGATGAAGAGCTTCTTCTTCTCGTTGGCGACGCCCTGCACCGCAAGCCCGACCGCGGACACCGGCACGTCGACGATGAGATCGACCTGGTCGCGGTCGTACCATTGACGCGCGATGCCGGCGGCGACGTCGGGCTTGAGCTGATGGTCGGCGGAGATCACCTGGATCGGCTTGCCCAAAATCTTGCCGCCGAAATCCGCCGCCGCCATCTCGGCCGCCGCCACCGAGCCCGGCCCGGTCGGCTCGGAGGCCGGGCCGGACATGTCGGTGAGCACGCCGATCTTGACCACGTCGTCGGAGATTTGCGCGTGCGCGGCGCCGCTCGCCAAGGCGAACAGCGCGGCCAAGCCGGCCAGCAGGACGCGTTGCATGAAATCCTCCCGGGTAGCCGTCATTGCGAGGAGCGCAGCGACGACGCAATCCACGCGGCAGATCGGCACTGTGGATTGCGTCGCGAAGCCCGTCGTCGGGCCGGCCACTTCGGGCCGGACCCGTTGGCTCGCAATGACGGAGTTATTGCCTGACTCCAAGCCTAGCCGGTTCCGCCGGCCGGCGCACGCGCTTTGCCGCATCGCCCAATGCACCGTATGGTCGCCCCCCCATGCCGAGCTTCGACCACGACGGTGTCGACATCGCCTTCCTCGACGAAGGCGAGGGCGAACCGATCGTGCTGGTGCACGGCTTTGCCTCCAACAAGGAGGTGAACTGGGTCGCGCCCGGCTGGGTGTCGACCCTGACCCGGGCCGGCCGCCGCGTCATCGCGCTCGACAATCGCGGCCACGGCGCCTCGGCCAAGCTCTACGATCCGGCGGCCTATCACAGCGCCGTCATGGCCGATGACGTGCGCGCGCTGATCGACCATCTCGGCCTGCCGCGCGCCGACGTCATGGGCTACTCCATGGGCGCGCGGAATACGGCGTTTCTTGCCATCGCCAATCCCGGGCACGTCCGCGCCGCGGTGCTCGGCGGCGTCGGCGGCCGCCTGGTCGGGGGAGTAGGGCTCGTGCCCGACGTCATCGCCGCGGCGCTCGAAGCGCCGTCGCGCGATGACGTCACCGATCCGGTCGGCTACCAGTTTCGCGCCTTCGCCGAGCAGACCAAATCCGATTTGCGGGCGCTCGCCGCTTGCATGCGCGGCTCGCGCCAGCCGCTCGAGCGCGATGCGCTCGCCCGGATCGAGTTGCCGGTCCTGGTTGCAGCCGGCACCAAGGATCAGGTCGCCGGGCCGGCGACGGAATTGGCCGCCCTGATCCCGGGCGCCCAAACACTCGCCATTCCCGATCGCGACCACATGCTGGCGGTCGGCGACCGGGTGTTCAAAGCCGCCGTGCTGAAATTCCTCTCGGACCGGACTTGAGAGGGCGAAAACCAGCCCTCAAGAGGCGTTCAATGGCCTAGTCGGTCAGCCATTGCACTATATTTCCGGTCATTGACCCATAGCTTTCAGGGCCTTGGTTTTCGCCTAACCCCTTCCCACTATGATAGAAGGCGGCGTTTTGCCGTTGACCGGGAGGCATTCCGATGGCGCAGCACCAGGCGAAGCCGGCACTCGACACTGTCGATCCGGTATGGGCGCGGGTCCGCCGCGAGGCGGAGGACGTGGTCCGCCGCGAGCCCGAGCTGGCGAGCTTCATCTATGCCAACGTGCTGCACCACGACACGCTCGAGGCGGCGCTGGCCTACCGCTTGGCGGAGCGTCTCGACCACGCGGCGCTGCCGGGCGGCTTGATCCGCCAAGCCTATGCCGATGCGCTCAAGGACGCGCCCGAGCTCGGCCAGATTTTCCGCGCCGACATCATGGCGACCGTGGACCGCGATCCGGCCACCCACCGGCTGATCGAGCCGCTGCTCTACTACAAGGGCTTTCACGCCATTCAGACCCAGCGGCTGTCGCACTGGCTGTGGCACAAGGGCCGCCGCGATTTCGCGCTCTACCTGCAGAGCCGCGCCTCGGCGGTGTTCCAGTGCGACATCCACCCGGCGGCCAAGATCGGCCGCGGCATCTTCCTCGACCACGCCACCGGCCTCGTCGTCGGCGAGACCGCCGAGATCGGCGACGACGTGTCGATGCTGCACGACGTGACGCTTGGCGGCACCGGCAAGGAATGGGAGGACCGCCATCCCAAGATCCGCTACGGCGTGATGATCGGCGCCGGCGCCAAAATCCTCGGCAATATCGAGGTCGGCCACTGCGCGCGCATCGCCGCCGGCTCGGTGGTGATCAAGTCGGTGCCGAACAACGTCACCGTCGCCGGCGTTCCCGGCAAGGTCGTCGGCGAGGCCGGCTGTCCGGAGCCGGCGCGCACCATGGATCAGATGTTCCTCGACAAAGTCTGATTGGCGTTTCGCAGCCGCGATTGTTGTCGTTCCGTCCGCGTGCTATCTGCAGACTTGCTTTCAGGAGACACGCGGTGGACGTCCAAGCTGTCAAGAAACTCGACGCCTATTTCAAGAAGGTGTTCGGCAACGCGCGGCTTCGCGTCGTGCCGGCAAAGGATAAGACTGCCGAGGTCTATATCGGCGAGGAGAAGCTCGGCGATCTCAACGTCGACGACGAGGACGACGATCTTTCTTACAATTTCCGCATGGAAATCAAGCTCGGCGAAGTGCGCGACATCGACGCGCTCAAAGTCCTGAACACCTACCTCAAGCGCAAATTCGACAACGAGGGCATTCGCGTCCTGCCGCGGGCGAAGAAGCGGGATTCGCTCGAAGCCTATCTCGGCGACGAGTTCATCGGCGTCGTATTCGTCGACGACGATGGCCGCCAGCGTTCCTACATTCTCGAAATGCCGATCCTCGATATGGATTTGGCTTGAATTATTGCCGTTGGCCGCCGTCATGGCCGGGCTTGGCCGGGCTTGGCCGGGCGTGACGATTTTAGCGGGCCTGCGGGTGCAACTGCGCCACGAGCCGGTCGGCGCCGGCGGCGACGCCGCGCCAATCGTCGAGCCAGGTGCGCGGGAAGCGTAACGTCAGCTCCGCGGTGTCGACGAGGCGCTCGTGCATGCAGGTGCCGGGCACGGCGCCCACTTGGCGCGTGCAGCGAGCGAAGAACTGCTCGGGATTGTCGGCGAAATAGACCAAGTCCTCGCCCTCGTAGGGCGTGGCGGCGCGGAACGGCAGGATGGCGAGGCCGCCCGGCCCGGCGCCGGCCTGCGCCGCGACGTAGCGCGGATAGATGGTGCGCAGCCGCTCGGCCGGCGGCAGCACCGGGCCCAATCCGGCGACGGTGACGAACAAGCGTTGGCCGGCGTCGACGGCCCCAGCCGGAGCATTGCTGTCCGCTGGCACTTCGGCGCCGTCCTTGCCGGCCGGCGGGGGCGGCGCCAGCGACGGCCACAGGAAGACGAGATCGATCCGGTCGTGCGGTCCGGCGTGGCGCTGCACTGCGGCGCGGATCGCCGCCGGCGGCACGTCGAGCAGCACGTTGGCGACGGTGATCGGGAGCGCCGGCGCATCGAGCCGGACCGGCCGGCTCGGCCAGGTCGGCCACAGCACAAACGACACGAATACTCCGGCGCCGACCACCAACAGGGCGATGCCGGCGAGCGGCAGCAACAGGCTGCGCGCGGTGCGCCGGATTTGGGGCTGCGCTTGGCGTCGGGAAAAGGCGTGGGCCGTCATAGTTCATGACCGCTCTTATCGAGGCTCACCCGTGAGTAAGCCACGCGTGTTAACCTTTCCTTAAGCAAGCCGTGGCGGCGCGGCCGATCCTCTGCAATGGCTATGCGGCGTAGGAGGCTCGCATGTTCACGGCATTGCCGCAGGCGATCACGCCGGAAGCGATCCAGTCGTTTTTTGCGCTGTCCTGGGGCTTTGCCGTCGCCGGCCTGTGCGCCAGCGGCTACCGGCTGTTCGCCAGCCACCCGCCGAGCTTCCGCCAACTCGAAGTCGGCCCGGTACCGGCACGCTTTGCCGCGATTCCGCTTTTGATGTTCTCGGCGCCTTACATCATCATGCGCAACACGCTGCGCGGCTGGCGTATCGAAAAGCGCCGCGCCGATCTCGTCATGGTGGCGACCGTGATCGCGGGCCTGTGGAGCCTGATGTCGGGCACGGTGGTCGTTCTCGCGCTGCAGACCTTGCTCTAGCCGCTGCGCCGCGGCACGTTTTCCGCTATTTCAAGATTTCTGCGCGGCCAGCATGACGATACGGATGAATCGCCGTGAGCGAGGCGCACGATGCCGCGCGCCGGCGAGGACGGCATGACGGAATCGGAGCACGCCAACGATTGCTATTGCGTGCACGCCACATCGTAGGTGTGGCAATAGTGGCCGGAACGACAAAGCCCTTGTCGGTGCGGCCCATTCTCAGCACGACATACGCATATCGCTTTGACCAGACCCGCTGCGCATGTGGGGAAATGCTTGTAGCTGAGGGAGCGACTATGGCCCGTCATGGCCTCAGCCGATCCGGCGGCGATGGAGACGGCGACAACGACAAGGGCGAATGTCTTCGACATGATTTCCCTCCCCATATGACCTGTTCGCCGACACGGCACTGTAGCACAGACTGGCGCTATGGACCGACGACGAATTCACTCGTCTCAGCGTCGAGCTTGTTCGGCAACCCGCGAGACAGGTAGCGCGAAGCGAAGCCCATCATCTTTCGCCAAAGCACCGCGCCTCGTCGGCCGCGCTTGCCGTAGCCTGATCAATCGCCCATGCTCGCCATGGCTGGCGTCGAGCAATCCCGCGCGTGACGGAGCAGTGTGTCCCATGATCTACGAACTCGACGGCCAAAGGCCGGAACTGCCGGAGCAGGGCCGCTATTGGCTGGCGCCGAGCGCGGCGTTGATCGGCCGGGTGCGGCTCAAGCGCGACACCAGCGTCTGGTTCGGCGCCGTGCTGCGCGGCGACAACGAGTGGATCGAGCTCGGCGAGCGCTCGCAGATCCAGGACAATGCGACGCTGCACACCGATCCGGGATTTCCGCTCACGATCGGCACGGATTGCGTCATCGGCCACAACGTCATCCTGCACGGTTGCACCATCGGGCCGAATTCGCTGATCGGCATGGGTGCGATCATGCTCAACGGCGCGCGCATCGGCACCAACTGCCTGGTCGGCGCCGGCGCGCTGGTCACCGAGGGCAAGACCTTTCCCGACAATTCGCTGATCGTCGGCGCGCCGGCGCGCGCCGTGCGCAGCCTCGACGCGGCCGCGATCAAATCGATCGCCGGCGCCGCCGATATCTATGTGCGGCGCGCCAAGCAATACGCCAACGGCCTCAAGGCGGTCGGATAAAGCCGATGACGGCTGCGGCGCTCGCAACCTCCGAAAGCCTGATCCGCTGGCGCTATCTGCCGTGGGCGCTGTTGGCGATCGCGGTGATGATCGCCGCCATCGTCGCCGGCAGTTTCTGGCTGCTCGACTTCATCCACGTGTTATCGAGCCTGTTGTGGACCGGAGTCGATCTGTTCATGGGCTTCGTGCTCGGCCCGATCCTGCGCCGCGTCGACCTTTCGGTGCGCCGCGAGATCGTGCGGCGGCTGACGCCGCGCACGTTGTTTCTCATGCCGACCGTGTCGATCGTCTCCGGCACCAGCGGCTGGTTTCTCGCCGAAAAGCTCGGCTACACCGCGCTCGACTGGCCGGCTTATGGCTGGGTGGCCGCGGCGCTCACGCTCGTCACCTTGATGGCGATCCAGGGCCTCGGCTTCCTGACGCCGGTCAACGTCTATGTCTGCCTCGAATTGCAGAAACCCGATCCCGACATGACCAAGATCGGTTTTTGGATGCGGCGCTATTTCTACGCAGTGGCCCTGCAGGGCCTGATGCAGGTGGCGATCATCGTCGTCATGACGCGGTTTCGCACCGGCGTCTGAAAAAGGTGCGGCCGGCCTTTGGGGGAAGGCCGGCCGCGCGCGAACCCGGTCTGGGGACGGGGAGGGGTGGGGACGTGACCGGGCTCGCGTAGCTCCTTGTTCCGTGTTCAGCGCGGCGTTGCCGTCATCGGCTCCGCGCGTGGATCGCCGAGTGAAACCCAAACGTTCTGATCGGCCTGCGATTGGCGCTTTACGAAGCGGTAGCCGGTCTCCGACCAGGGCAGAATCTCGTCGCGTTGATTGTCAAGAATG
>JASHQO010000474.1 GCA_030039105.1 Xanthobacteraceae bacterium | reverse complement strand
TCGAGGCGATCGCGCGCACCCCGATCCTCGGCTTCCGCGACGACGTCGTGGTGCGGGTGCGCCCGACCAGCGACGGCGCGCGCATCGACGTGCGCTCGGCCTCGCGCTACGGCCGCCACGATCTCGGCACCAACGCGTCGCGGGTGCGCCACCTGATCGACGATATCGACGACGTGCTGGCGTTGCCGCCGAAGCCGGCGCCCGCGGCGCCACCGCCGCCGAAGCCTCAGCCGCCGGCCAAGCCGTCCGCCAGGCGGTAAGTGCCGTCGATCGACGGCGGTCCCTCGGTGGCGACGATCCCGCGTGCCACCAGGTCCTCGAGATGGGCGAGCGTCGACAGCCCGGCGGCGCCGACGAGCCGCGGATCGAGCCCGATATAGACCGCGCGCACGATGGTCGGGACATCGGCTGCGCCCTTGCCGAGCCGGTGCAGGATCGAGGCCTCGCGGCCGTGGCGGTGCGCGATCAGATGCTGGACGTAACGCTGCGCGTTGCGCACCGGATTGCCGTGGCCCGGCAGGTAGAGCGGCTCGCGGCGCCTGCCGAGCTTGTGCAGCGACGCCATGTAGTCGCTCATGGCGCCGTCGGGTGGCGCCACGATGGTGGTCGACCAGCCCATGACGTGATCGCCGGAGAAGATGAGGTCGGCCTCCTTTAACGCGAACGCCATGTGGTTTGCGGTATGGCCCGGCGTCGTCAGCGCCTCCATGGTCCAGCCGCCGCCGCTCACGACCTCGCCGTCGGCGAGCGCCACGTCGGGGCGGAAATCCACGTCGGCGGAGGCGTCGAGCCGTCGCGTCTCGCCGGTATGCAGCGGCCGCGCCAGCCGGTGCGGGCCTTGCGCGAACACTTTGGCGCCGGTCGCCGCCTTGACCTTGGGCACCGCCGGCGAATGGTCGCGGTGGGTGTGGGTGACGAAGATGTGGGTCACGGTCTCGCCGCGCACGGCGTCGAGCAGCGCCGCCACATGGGCGTCGTCGTCCGGCCCGGGATCGAGGATCGCCACCTTGCCGCGGCCGATGACGTAGCTGACCGTGCCCTTGAAGGTGAACGGGCTCGGATTGTCGGCGGCTACCGCCCGCACCAGCGGTGCCACCGCCTTGGCCTGGTCGGCAACGAGGTCGAAGCTTTTGTCGAACGGAACGTCGTCGGCCATGCGGCAGCCCTTTGCGCAAACGGGCGGCCATGATGCGCAGGCGGCGCGCGCAGGCAAGGGGCCGCACGGTCGCCAAAAATATAGAGCCCCCGGTGCCGGGATCTCCGGGGGCTCCAGCAACCTCATTCAACACGACGAGTGAGACCGAGATCGCCGACCATGGCTATGCAAGCCGTGGGCCAAGTCCCGGAAGAGTGGAATCGCCAGGATTTATCGAGCGGCAGGCCGGGTTGGTCGCGCCGCAGGCGGTCCGTGGCTATTTTGCAGGCACGTCGTAGCCCGCATGAGCGACAGCGACATTCGGCAACGGCGGCCCCGGATTTCGCTTGCGCTCATCCGGGCTACGACCGGGCTCCGCTCAAAACGGCGTCCGGCTGCGCATCGCCGCCGCCAGCGTGCCTTCGTCGAGGTAATCGAGCTCGCCGCCGACCGGCACGCCATGGGCCAGTCGCGTCACCTTGACGGCGGCGTCGTGCAGGAGGTCGGTGATGTAGTGGGCGGTGCTCTGGCCGTCCACGGTGGCGTTGAGCGCGAGAATGATTTCCGTCACCGCCGGATCGTGGGCGCGCTTGACCAGCGCGTCGATGGCGAGGTCGTCCGGCCCGATGCCGTCGAGCGGCGACAGCGTGCCGCCGAGCACGTGGTAGCGCGCGTTGATCGCATGAGCCCGCTCCAGCGCCCACAGATCGGCGACGTCGGCGACCACCACGATGGCGCTCGTCTCGCGTCGCGTGTCGGAGCACACCGCGCACGGGTTCTGGGTGTCGATATTGCCGCACAGCCGGCAGATCTCGACCTTGTCCATCGCGGTCTGCAGCGCCGCCGCCAGCGGCGCCATCACCGCCTCGCGCTTCTTGATCAGGAACAACGCCGCGCGCCGCGCCGAGCGCGGCCCGAGATTCGGCAGCCGCGCCAAAAGCTGGATCAGGCGCTCGATTTCGGGACCGGCAGAGACAGCGGGCATGTCGTCAGTTGCAATCCTTGATTCTCACGACGATGATATGGGAAAGATTGCCGGTCAAATCCAATGATCCGTCACTTTGCGATCATCTTCTGCATCGGGATATTTTATCCCATGCTGATCCATTTTGCCGTTAACGCCTATCAACCGCTGCCGAAATTCGAGCAAGTCGTCGTTGCGTCGGCACGTCTCGCACCCACGACACCTGAAGGATGGAAGGCGTGGGAGGAAGAGGATCGTGCTGCGGAAAAGCGACGCGACGAACGGCTTGCTGCGATTGACGAAGCGACGCGACCGTTCTATCGCGATCTGATCCTTGTAGCCACGCCGCTTGGCATCGCTGCCGTCTTGATCGGGTCCTTCTTGGGATTTGTGGCCGTTGGGCGGGGTTTGATGCTCGGCGGCTTCGTCAGCCTCGCCAATGGCTACTCAGGATACTGGCCTCACCTCGACGGCTGGGTTCACTATTCGTCGTTGCTGATGGTCTTTTGCTTGGCGGGGTTCGTCGGCTATCGCGAGTTCATGGTTAAGCCGAATAACCCGACGTAGCAGGGCATCAAAACAACTTCAGCCCCGGCGGCAGCGGCAGGCCGCCGGTCATCGCCTGCATCTTGTCCTGCAGCATGGCCTCAAGCTTGCGCCGGGCGTCGGCATGGGCGGCGACGACCAGATCCTCGACGATTTCCTTCTGGTCCGGCTTGAACAGCGACTCGTCGATCTGGACGCCGCGCAGCTCGCCCTTGCCGGAAATCTTCACGGTCAGCATGCCGCCGCCCGCGGTGCCCTCGACCTCGATGCGGTCGAGCTCGGCCTGCATGGTCTCCATCTTCGATTTCAGCTCGGCGGCCTGTTTCATCAGGCCCATGAAATCGGGCATCGGTCATTCCGTTGTTTCCCGGGCGCGGCGCGGCACGACGTGATGCGCGGCAGAGCCGGAATCGTTGCACGGTCGGAGTTCGCGAAGGTCCGCTGGAAATTTGCTCGCCCTAGTCATCGGCAACGTCGTCCTCGGTCGGCGGCACATCCGGCACATCGTCATTGGAGGCCGGCGGCGGGCCGGCGGCCGAGCGGACCTCGACGATCTCGGCGCCGGGGAAACGGGTCAGCACCGCCTGCACCAGCGGATCGCCGCGCACGTCGCTTTTGAGCTGCGCCTTGCGCTCGTCGGCCTGGGCGCGCAGCGACGGCGCGCCCTGCTCGGCGGAGACCACGACCATCCAGCGCCGGCCGGTCCAGTCGTGAAGCTTTTTCGACAGCTCGCCGACCAGCAGTTTCGGCGCGCTGGCTTCGAGGCCGATTTCGAGCTTGCCGTCCTCGAAGTGCACCAACCGTACGTCGCGTTCCAGTGCGCTCTTGATCGACACGTCGCGCTTTTCCGCGGCGAGCGCGATCAGATCCTCGAAGCGGGCGAGGGCACGCACCGGC
>JASHQO010000473.1 GCA_030039105.1 Xanthobacteraceae bacterium | reverse complement strand
TATCTCGGCGGCGTCTTTGCCTCGATCGAAAATGGCCTCTCTGCCGGCTTGATCGCGTTGGTTGTGAGCCTGCAGCCGGTCCTGACCTCGACGCTCGCCAACCGCTGGCTCGGCGAGCGGGTGCTGGCGCGGCAATGGCTCGGCCTCGCGCTCGGCGTCGGCGGCGTCTACCTGATCGTGCAGGAGAAGATCGCGACCGGCGAGACCGCGCCGCTGGCCTGGGTTTTTGCCGTCGTGGCGCTGGTCGGCATCACGCTCGGCACGCTTTATCAAAAGCGCTTCGGCGGCGGCATCGACTGGCGCGCCGGCCTCAGCGTGCAATATGCCACCGCCGGCCTCATCTTCATTGTCGCGGCCTTCCTGTTCGAGACACGGACCGTGCATTGGACGCCGCAATTCGCGTTCGCGCTCGGCTGGCTGGTGCTGGTGCTGTCGTTCGGCGCCATCTGGCTGCTCTATTTCCTGATCCGCCGCGCTGCGGCGACGCGGGTGGTCAGCCTGTTCTACCTGACGCCGCCGGTCACGGCGCTGATGGCGTGGTTGTTGTTCGACGAGCGCCTGAAGCCGCTCGCGCTCCTTGGCATGGCGATCTGCGTCGTCGGCGTCTTTCTGGTCAATTGGCGCCCAGTGGCGCGCGGCGGTTAGCCGCGCTAACGTGGCGGCATGTGACTGACAAATGAGATGAGGGCAGGAGCCAACGCCATGAGCGCAACGCCGAGCACGCCTGGGCCGATCGAATATCGTGACGCCTCGGCCGCGGTCCGCGCCGTGTTCGACGACATCAAGCGCAGCCGCAAGGTCGATGACGTCAACAATTTCTGGAAATACCTGGCGCGCGATCCGGCAACCCTCAAGCGCACCTGGGAGAGCGTCAGGGAAGTCATGACGCCCGGCGCGCTCGATGCGCTGACCAAGGAGATGATCTACGTTGCGGTCAGCGTCACCAACGGCTGCGGCTACTGCATCGCCAGCCATAGCGCGGCGGCGCGCAAGGCCGGCATGACGGAGGCGATGTTCGGCGAGCTCATGGCGATCGTCGGCATGGCCAACGAGACCAACCGGCTGGCCAACGGCTATCGAGTGCCGATCGATGCGGCCTTCGACAAGTAGCGCGGCGCCGGGCCAAGAGTTTCCGCATGTCCCCGCCCGCCCGCGACGTCGTCGTCGTCCACAGTTCCGACCTGCACGTCGATCACGATTACACCGCGCGGCTGCATGGCGGCGACGGGGCCGCGGGGCTTCACTGCGTGCTGGCGGCGGCGCGGACCATATCGGCCGACGTGGTGCTGCTCGCCGGCGATACTTTTGACAGCCATCGCGTGCCGCAGGATTTGATTGCGCGGACGGCCTCGGTCATCGCGGATTCGAGGCTGCCGGTCGTCGTCCTGCCCGGCAATCACGATCCGGCTATCGCCACTGCTGTCTATCGCAATCCCGTTCTTGCCGCGGTGAAGAATCTGCACGTGCTTGGCGTCACCCATGACGAAGCAGTGGCCTTCCCGGGTCTTTCACTCGAAGTCTGGGGCCGCGCGCACCGCGACTACGACGACATGATTCCGTTGGCGGCGCCGCGACCGCGCAGCACGCGTTGGCTCGTCGCCATGGCACACGGCCATTATGAGCCAAAACCCGATCGCGCGACCGGCCTGCGACCGTCGTGGCTGATCGGCGACGACGAAATCGCCGCGACCGGCGCCGATTACGTCGCGCTCGGCCATTGGGATCGCGCCGTGCGCGTCGGCAACGGCGTGGTGCCGGCCTACTATTCCGGCTCGCCAGAATATGCCGGCACCGTCAACGTCGTGCGCCTGAGCGGCAACGGCAGCGTCACGGTCACGCGCGCGCCGCTCGATATCGCGCGCGAAATCACCGCGTGATGCAAAACGGCCCCGGCGAGAACCGGGGCCGTTTCTCGATCGGCGTCCTGGTTCTGGCTGCGCAACCTACTGCTGCGGCGTAGTGTTGCGCTGCGCCGGCGAATTCGGCGTCGGTGCGACCGGCGCCATGGTGGCTGGCGGCGGCGCCATGCGCGTGGCCGCCGGCGGCGTCACGTCGTTCGACGCCGTGTTGGTGTTGCCCGGTTGATGGCCGACGCCGAAGGCAACGGCCAGCACAATGACGATGAACACTGCGGCCGCGATCCATCCCCAGGTCGCATTCGTGTTCCGTGCAACGGGGTCGTAGGGCTGCTCATCGCGATAGTCGTCATTCGGGTTCCGATAATCCGACATGAGATGCCTCCGTCTAGCGATCGTCGTGGAGGACAACGGAAGGCGCGCAGAGCCGGTTCCTGCGGATCCCATGGGAATACCACCTCGGCTGGCCGGACATGGCAGGAACCGTCGAGTTCCCGGCGCCGCTGTCCGGAACGGCAATGACAATGTATCAGTAGCTGTATCAGTAGCTGCCTATCGATGGCTGCCGCCTGCCACCGCACGCGGAGCGGAAACGGAGAATCGAATCGTGACCGGCACAATGTTGGCGTCGCGGCGAAGCGTTGCAACGGGTCTCGTGCTGGCAGCAGCGGCGGCGGTGAGCTTGACCGCCGTTGCGACAGTCGACGGACAAGCGCCGCCCGGCGGTTGGGCCATGAAAGCGCCGCTGCCGGCGCCGCGCGCCGAAGTCGCCGCAGTCGCCTTTGACGGCAAGCTGCACGCCATCGGCGGCGCGGTGAATGGCACCGCCGGGCCCTATCACGACGAATACGATCCGGCGACCGACACGTGGCGGGCGCGGGCGCCGCTGCCCGAAGGGCGCGATCATCTCGCCGTCGCCGTTGCCGCCGACAAGATTTACGCCTTCGGCGGTTTCGTCGGCGCAGTGCACAAGGGCGCCGGCAGCGGCGCGTTCGAATACGATGCCAAGGCCGACACTTGGCGCACGCTGCCGCCGATGAAGGGGCCGCGCGGCTCGGCCGGCGCGGCGACCGTCGACGGCAAGATCCACGTCATCGGTGGCCGCGGCCTCGACGGCGTCGTGGTCTCGACCCACGAGGTCTTCGATCCGCAGTCGGGCCAATGGTCGGAGGCGGCGCCGCTGCCGGCGCCGCGCGACCACATGGCGGTGATCGCGGTCGATGGCAAAATCCACGCCATCGGCGGCCGCTTCAAGGGCCCGCTCGACCGCACCGGGCTGCACGACGTGTACGATCCGGCGAGCGACACGTGGACGACGGCGGCGCCGATGCCGACGCCGCGCAGCGGCCTGGCCAGCGCCTCTTATCGCGGGTTGATCCTGGTGCTCGGCGGCGAGCTGCCGCCCGACCATACGTTTGCGGAAAACCAGGGCTACGATCCAAAGACCGACCAATGGACCGCGCTTGCGCCGATGCCGCACGGCCGCCACGGCTTCGGCGGCGCCGCGATCGGCGACAATGCCTATTTCGTCGGCGGCGCGCTCGATCCGGGCGGCGGCGGCACCACCGATCAGCTCATCGTGTTTCATCTGCCATAGCGCGACGCTGCCGCACGACCTTGTCGACAAACCGGGATTCCACTTTTCCCGATCATGCAGTATTGTGCGCCCGCCGCGCTCGTAGCTCAGCTGGATAGAGCATCAGACTTCGAATCTGAGGGTCGGGAGTTCGAATCTCTCCGAGCGCGCCAAGCTGTTCCGCAATTTTTTACCCGGCAACTTCCGGGCCGCTGCGACCGGCGCCGCTGCAGTAGCGCCGGCAAGGCTTTCGTCGCTTGCCAAACAGCAAGGCCCGGACCGAAGGTCCGGGCCCAATGCCGTGACTGCGTTCGCAGTCAGTGGAAGTGATAGTCCACGCCCAGCCGGACGACATTTTCGACCAGCTTGATCGAGGTGTCGATGCCGCTTCCCGCCAGGAAGGTGTGCGTGCCGAAATCCATGAACAGGTATTCGGCCTTCACGGACCAAGCTTGGCTGAGCTGCTTTTCGACGCCGGCGCCGAGCGCAAAGCCAACCACGTCGCGAGTCTGCGAGAACGCCGCGGCGGTGGTGACGGGGGAGCCGGCCAAGCCGGTGGCCGGATTGACGATGTCGCCGATGCTATCGGTGATCGTCGTCGTCGTGCTCGAGGAGTCGGAGAATTTCGTTCCGGCAAACGCGATGCCGGCCGTTCCGTACAACAGCCAGGTCGGCTCGACCAGCATGCCCGCGCGTCCGCGGATCGTGGCGAACCATTCTTTTTTCCATTGATTGTTCGTCGCCGTCGTGACCGTCGTGGTGCACGGGGAGTGCGCGTCGCACAAGCCAAAGCCCTGAGGGAAGCCGACGGTCAGCCCCGATGTCGTCCCAGACGCACTGTCGCTCGCCCGCTCGCCGCTCCAATCGAAATCGCCCTCGATGCCGACAACCCATTGCTGTGAGGTCTGCCAGTTGTATCCGGCCGTGACGCCGCCGAACCAGCCATGGACGTCCGGATCGGCATTGGTTGTCACGCCATCCGGAAAGATGGGCGAGATGGAATAGCTGTTCCAGGGTCCCCAGCCATAGCCGCCGTTGAGACCGACATAGCCGCCGGTCCAGGTCATGACCGGAGCCGCCGGCGGTGCCTTGAGCGGCATGTCAGCGGCGTTGGCAGAATGAATTGCTGCGCCGGCGATGATTGCCGCGCTTACTGCAAGAAGCCTGCCTGTGTTCATAACACACCCCTCAATTGGCTCGTTGCTGCAGCGTTACTAAATCAGCTTACGATCGCGGCACTCTATCAGGTCGGAAACGCCGCCTCCGTGATCTTTTAGCAACATCCCGGATTTATTCGTGGAATGGCGCGGTCGTGCCCTGTCTAAGCGCAAACGCCCCTCGATTTGCCCGACGGTCCATATAAAGCCTCCGGGTTTGTCTCCAAGAGAACTACGTTTTGGCTTTGCGAGAAGCAGGCGAGACGCCACGCCGACGAAATTGCGCCACCGGCCGCGGCCTGGAATATTTATTTTCTATTGTTATTTCAAATACTTATGTGGAATTGTTTCGTAGCGCAGACGCGTCCGCTTATCGACCCTGAGCAAACATAACGCCTGCTGATGATTCATCAGCGGTCGTTTGAACCGTGCTCCGATGGTGCGTTAAAGCGTTGCGAGAGCGGCTGCCGCCCAATCAGACGCTTTGGCCTGCTGACGACGCGCGATGGCGACGGGCCGCTCGAGGACAGAAGAGCGCGATCCCTTGCTCGCGACGGGTCATCGTGCCTTGGCGCATTTGCACCAGTCCCCGACTCCCGATCGCTGCTATGCCGGCGCGCCCGGCCTTCAAGATAAGGTGCCTCACGCCAGCCGCAGCAACCGCGCGTGTGTTTGCGGCTCAGCCGAACGAGCGCGTTGGCATGCGGCAGCATCTGCTGCGGATTGCGCTGCCGCAAACGCTCCTGCGGCTGCCGGCGCACCGCTCTTGCATCCGCGCCACAGGGAAGCAGAATCGGCGTCGGGCCGCCGATGGACTCTCTCCGAGCGCGCCAAGGGTTGAGCGCGGTCGACGGATGGACGATCTCCCCGGGAATCAGCAGCCGTCCGCGCCGGTCAAGCCGGTGCCGCAACTCGGCCGCCGCGAAGATGTGCCGCGCGCCATCGTGCTGATGGTCGTCACCACCGTGCTGTTCGCCTGCGCGTCGGCGGCGAGCAAGTGGCTGGTCGGCCTCTATCCGGTCGGCGAGGTGCTGTTCATGCGCTCGCTGTCGTCGCTGATCGGCGGCGCCGCCATGATCCTGCCGGTGTCGGGACTTGCGGTGTTCGCAACCTCGCGGCCGCGCGATCACTTTTTTCGCGGTCTGTCGCAGACCATCTCGCAGCTATCGCTGCTGATCGCCTTCAGCCTGATGCCGCTCGCCGGCGCGGTCGCCATCAATTTCTCCTCGCCGCTGTTTGCCGCGCTGGTGTCGATCGTCTGGCTCAAGGAGCGCGCCGGCTTCGCGCGCTGGGCGGCGCTGTTGACCGGCTTCGCCGGCGTTCTGATCGTGACCAATCCCGGCGCCAACTCGCTGACCATCGGCGCGCTGTTCGCGCTGATCAATGCGGTCATGTACGGCAGCGTCACGGTCGCGGTGCGCGGCATGACGCGCACCGAGTCGGCCAACACGCTGGTGATCTGGCAGCTTTGCGTGCTGGCGTTCTTTCACAGCTTCCTGCTGTTGTTCGGCTGGCGCTGGCCGACGCCGCTCGATGCGGCGCTGATGTTCGGCACCGGATTCACCAATGCGATCGGGCAGTGGGTGTGGACGCGCTCGCTGCATCTGGCGCCGGCGGCCGCGGTGACGCCGTTCTATTATCTGATGCTGGTGTGGTCGCTGATTATCGGCTTTCTGGTCTGGGGCGACGTGCCGACGGTGAGCCTGCTGATCGGCTCGGCCATCGTGGTGGCGACCGGATTGTTCCTGTTCCTGCGCGAAGCGCGGCTGCAACGCCGGCCGCCGCATATTGCTACCGGATCAGCTTCGCGATCCGATCGATGACCGGCTTCGGCGTGGCGTAGGCCTTGTTGACCAGGGCCTCGAGCTGCTCGCCGTCCTCGGGATCGAGCGTCAGGTGATAGTGGGCGGTTTCGGCCAGAAAATCCGCATCCTTCAAGGTGGCGCTGAAGGCATCCCGCAGCATCTTCAGCCGGTCCGGCGGCAAGCCGGGCGGCGCGACGAACGGCCGGCCGATGCCCTGGCCGACGTAAAGGAATTCGATCGCTTGCTTGTCGTCCGGCTGCTGCGCCAGATCGACGACGAACGGCACGTTTTTCAGTTCGGGATTGGGCCTGATGCCGCCCTGGAACAGCACGGAGATCGTGCCGTTCGGGATCCAGTCGGGCCGGCGGTTCTTGACGCTGTCGAGGCTCTCGCAAATGCCCTGCACTTCGCCGCGCTCCATGGCGAGGAACACGTCGGCCGACGACGGATAGCCGCCGACGATCTTGAATTTGGTGCCGAGAATGGCGTTGAGCGCCAGCGGATAAGAGTGGGTGCCGGTGCCGGGGCCGTTGTCGCCGACCACGAGCTCCGTCCTGGTGAGATCGTCGAACGTCTTCACCGCCGCGGTGTTATAGGCGATGCAGATATTGGTCTCGATGGCCGGCGTGCCGAGCCAGGAGAATTTGGTGGCGTCGAACTGCGCGCCGACCGCGCCGGTGAGCGGGCCGAGCACGGCGTCGCGCGCGATCAGCGCCATCGCGGTGCCGTCCTTGGGCGCCACGTTGTAGATGAAGTTCGCGGCGCGAAAGCTGCCGGCGCCTTGCAGATTCTCCGGCGTCACGGTCGGATGGCCCGGCAGATGCGCGCCGATATGGCGCGCCACCACCCGCGCCCAAAGGTCATATCCGCCGCCGGGACCGAAGCCGATATACATCGTCACCATCTTGCCGGCGAACGACGCCTGCGTCCGCGCCGCGGTAGTGGCGGCGAGCAGGACAAGCAGGACGGGCAGGACGGGCAGCACAATGCCGCGACATTTTCGCATGACATGGCCGCTCATTGTGATCCTCCCTGTGGCCGTCGCTTCTGCTAGACACGCCGGGCCGCCGGCCAGCCGGTAATCTAGCGACCAATGGGAAGACGTAAAACCGTGACAGCGCCGCAGCATAGCAAATGGCATTTCGCCCTGGCGCTGCTGGCTCTGGTCGCGGCGGCGCCGTCTTTCGCCGCCGCGCAGCCCTATCCGTCGCGCACCATTCGCGTCATCGTGCCGTTCGAGGCCGGCGGCGCGCCGGACATCGTCGCGCGCATCGTCGCCGGCGCGCTGGCGCAGCCGCTCGGCCAATCCCTGATCGTCGAGAACCGCACCGGCGCCAACGGCATCGTCGGCATGCAGGCGGCGGCCGCCGCCGAGCCCGACGGCTATACGGTTTTGAACGTGCCGCCGGCTTTCGTCATCAATCCGAGCGTCTACAAGACGCTGCCGTTCGATATCTTCAAGGACTTCGCGCCGGTGGCGAATATCGGCATCAGCGACGGCTATCTGCTGCTGGTGCGGCCGGGGCTGCCGGTCAATTCCGTCGCCGAGCTGATCGACTATGCCAAGAGCCATCGGCTGCTGTACGGCTCGGCCGGTGTCGGCAACACGCTGCATCTTGCGGCGGCGCTGTTTGCCGCCAAGGCCGGCGTCGAGATGGAGCATGTGCCGTACCGCGGTGCCGCTCCGGTGATGACGGCGCTGCTCTCGGGCACGGTCGATCTGGCCTTTGCCTCGCCGACCGCCGCGAGCTACGTCACCAGCGGGCAACTGCGGGCGATTGGATTTTCCGGCAAGAAGCCGCTCCCGGACTTGCCGGACGTGCGGCCGGTTCGCGACACGCTGCCGAGCTTCGACATCGAGGGCTCGTGGGAAGGCTGGCTCGCTCCGGCAAGGACGCCGCCCGACATCGTCGCCAAGCTCAACGCCACTATCCGCGCCGCGTTGCAACAGCCGGCGTTGCATGCCGCCATCGTCAAGGCAGGCTACGAGCCGACCGACATGTCGCCTGCGGCGTTCGCGGCGTTCCTGCACGCCGAGGCGGCACGCTACGCGGAGGCGGTCAAGGCGGCGAAGATCGAGCCGCAATAGCGCCGGCGGCGTATTTCCTCTTCCTTGCCGCCGCCGAAGTCCGCTAGCCTCACACCGCTCACAGGGGAATCGCCATGAAACGACGGAGCTTTCTACGCCTTGCCGCGGGCGCTGCGGCCTTGCCGGCGCTGCCGCGCCTGGGCCGCGCCGATACCTACCCGTCGCGGGTGGTGAAAATTCTCGTCGGCTTTCCGCCCGGCGGCGGCGCCGATCTCGCGACCCGTATCGTCGCCGACCGGCTGTCGGCGGTCTGGGGCCAGCAGGTCATCGTCGAGAACAAGCCCGGCGCCGGCGCCCGCCTCGCGCTCGACGCAACCGCTCACGCGGAGCCCGATGGCTACACGATCCTGCTGGCGCCGGGATCGCCGCTGGTCCAGGCGCTGTTGTTCTCGACGCTGACCTTCGATCCGGCCGCCGATCTGGTGCCGGTGTCGCTGGTCGGCACCTATCCCAACATCATCGTGGTGCCCAATAGCTCGCCGTTCCAGACGCTGCAGGATTTTGTCGCCAATGCCAAAGCCAATCCGGGCAAGATGAGCTGGGCGTCGCCGGGCGTCGGCACGGTGCCGCATCTGTCCGGCGAGCTGTTCAAGCACATGACCGGCATCGACATGACCCACGTGCCGTATCGCGGCGTGACCCAGGGCTTGATGAGCGATTTCATCGCCGGCCGCCTCGACCTGATGGTCAACACCACCGGATCGCTGCTGCAGCCGGTCCGCGCCAAGCAGGTGCGTGGCCTCGCGGTGACCTCGGCGCAGCGCTTCCCCGATGAGCCGGAATTGCCGACGGTCGCCGAATGCGGCGTCGCCGGCTATGACGTGACCTCGTGGTACGGCATCTACGCGCCGGCCAAGACGTCGCCGGAGATCGTGCGGAAGATCAATGCCGACATGGTGGCGATGCTCAACGAGCCGGCGACCAGGGAAAGATACAAGCCGCTCGGCGTGCTGGCGCAGGGCTCGACAGCGGCCGAGCTTGCCGCGAAGAATGTCGCCGACGCAAAACTTTGGGGGCCGATCATCAAGGAAGCGAACATCAAGGCCGAATAGCGCCGGCGCGGCCGTCGATCGGGGCACATCATGCGACTTCCACGCCGTAAGCTCTTGACGCTTGCCGCCGGCGTCGTTGCCCTGCCGGCGGTCGCGCGCATCGCGCGCGCCGACACTTATCCGTCGCGGCCGGTGCATCTCATCATCGGCTATCTGCCCGGCGGCTCGGCCGACATGACGGCGCGGCTGTTCGGGCAATGGCTGTCGGAGCGGCTCGGCCAGCAATTCGTCGTCGAGAGCCGCTCCGGCGGCAGCACCAATATCGCCACCGAAGCGGTGATCCGCGCCGCGCCCGACGGCTACACGTTGTTGCTGGCTTCGCCGGCCAACGCCACCAATGCCAGCCTCTACGACAAGCTCAATTTCGATTTCCTGCGCGACGTCGAGCCGGTCGCCGGGCTCATTCGCTTTGCCGACGTGGTCGACGTCACGCCATCGCTGCCGGTGAAAACCATTCCCGAGCTGATCGCCTACGCCAAGGCTAATCCGGGCGCGCTCAATTTCGCGTCCTCCGGCGTCGGCTCGACGCTGCACGTGGCCGGCGAGCTGTTCAAGATGATGACCGGCCTCAACATCGTCCACGTGCCGTATCGCGGCGGCGCGCCGGCGATGCTCGATCTCATCGCCGGACGCGCGCAGGTGATGTTCGACAACGTGCCGACCTCGCTGGACTACATCAGGGCCGGCAAGATCCGGCCGCTCGCGGTGACGTCGGCGGCCCGCGTCGAGGTGCTGCCGGATCTGCCGCCGGTCGCCGATTATGTGCCGGGCTACGAGGCCAGCGCCTGGTATGGCATCGTTGCGCCGAAAGGCATCGCGCCCGACATCGTCGAGAAGCTCAACCGCGAGGTCAATGCGATCCTGGCCGAGCCGGCGGCAAAGGCGCGTCTCGCCGAGGTCGGCGCGTCGTTGCTGCCCGGCACTCCGGCCGATTTCGGCAAGCTGCTATCCGACGAGACCGAGAAGTGGCGCAAAGTGATCCGCTTCGCCGGCATCAAGGCGGAGTGACCATGGCTTCCGAAAAGAGGGTCGCGTCTGGTCTCGGCAGCAAGTAGCCCGGATGAGCCAACGGGTCCGGCCCGAAGTGGCCGGCCCGATGACAGGCTGCGCGATATCCGGGTTTTCCTCGGCGTCATCCCCGCATATCGCTAGCGCTCATGCGGGCTACGGAAATCAGATTCCGCGATTCCAGAAATCGTAATAGCGCTCGATGTTCATCGGCAGGAACGCCTTGTAGTTCGGCCACGCCGCGTATTTCGGCAGCGAGATATCCTTCATCGCTTCGTCGTAGGACTTGCCGTCGGTGACTTCTTTCTTCACCGCGGCGGAGAGGTCCTGCAGGTAGGCGAGTTGATCGATGGCGTTCTGCTTGGTGCCGGTCGGCTTGCCGCCCGGGCCGGGATGGCCGGGGATCAGCGTGTCCCAGTCCATCGCGATCACCTTCTTCAGGCCACCCTCGATGTCGGGAATGTAGGTGTCGGCCATGCCGCGGAACTGGATGCCCTGGATCGGGATCCAGTCGACGGTGAAGATGATCTTCTCCTTCGGCAGTCGCATCACCAAGGTCGAGTCGGAGTGGTTCTTGCCGACATAGAGCAGCTCCAGCGTGGTGCCGCCGAGCGTGATGACGCGCTTGTCGTCGACCACCTGGTCGGGCACGACGACGTCGGCCGGCTTGAGCGCCTGGATGCGCTCCTTGGCATTGCGCTGGGCGATGAAGGTGGCGCCGAGGTCCTTGAACGGCTGGCCGCCGGCGCTGTGGTCGAAATGGCCGTGGCTGTAGATGACGTATTTGATCGGCGCCTTGGTCACCGCCTGGATGGCGTCGATATAGGGCTTGGCCGGCCGGTGCAGGCTGATCGGGTCGGTGGCGATTACGCCGGCGGGCGTGACGATGAACATCGCTTGATGGCCGACATAGCGGAAAATGTAGACGTTGTCGGTGACTTTGGTGGTTGCGGTCGGCGGCGCCGCGGCTGCCTGCGGCGCCGCCGTGGCCGGCGCGCCGGATGGCGGCGGGCCTGACGGCTGCTGCGCCTGGACGGTCGCGATCAAAGCGCCGGCGAGGAGTGTCGCGGCGATCGCCGTGGTGTGAAGTCGTGACATCCTTATGCTCCCTGCATTTGTCGGAGTTTTCCGCAACGTCGAAAGAACACCGAGGCTAGCGTAAATCTTCCGTAGCCCGTAGCCCGGATGAGCGAAGCGATATCCGGGGTCCTTGCTCGACGCCGCCCCCGCATATCGCGCAGCCTGTGATCGGGCCGGCCACTTCGGGCCGGACCCGTCGGCTCATGCGGGCTACATCTTCGGCTCGGCATCGAGCCGCACCACCCAGCCTTCGAGGCCGGGCTTTGCCGCCGGATAGCGCGTCAAAACCTGCGGGTCGTGGCCGGGCACGACGTGGCGCGGCGCACTGGCGAGCTTCTTCAGCTTCTCATAGCCCTCGACCACCTCCTCGACATTGTGCACCAGCGGAAATACCCGGCCGCCGTCGATATGGCTGTAGAGGTGGGACGCATCGGCGGCGAGCACGACATGGCCGAGCCGCGTCTTCACACGCACCGACTGCAGGCCCTTCGAGTGGCCGCCGATGTGATGCACGGTGACGCCGGGCACGATCTCGTCGGCGCCGTCGTGGAACGCGCAGCGGCCGGCGAAAACCTTGCGCACCATGGCGACGACGTCGTCGGCCTCGAACGGTAGCCGCAGCGCCTTGTGGCACATGCAGCGCCCGGTGGCGTAGGCCATCTCGCAGTCCTGCAGGTGATAGCGCGCTTGCGGAAACAGGTCGTAGTTGCCGCAATGATCGTAGTGCAGGTGGCTGATGATGACGTCTTTGACGCCATCGGCCGCGACGCCGAGTGCGGCGAGCCCTTCGCGCACCGGCTTGATCATCTCGCGCTGGCGCTTCTTGCCCATCGCTTCGTCGAAGCCGGTGTCGAGCACGATGGTGCTTGAGGAGCCTTTGATCGCCCAGACGAAGAAGTCGAGCGGCTCCAGCGCATTGTGCGGGTCGCCGTCGATGTAATTGGCCGATGCCGGGCGGGAGTGGTGGCCGTAGCGGATGGCGTAGATTTCGTGAACGTCGTCGCTCATGGCAAATCCCTCCCGCAATTATCGGTTATCGTCCCGGCAGTCGGTCCCGATCTTGCGCTGCAAATGCCGGCAAAGCCAGCGCCGGGCCCGCATGGCAGGGGCCAAAGATTCCGGAAGCGTTGCTGCGGGACATCAAAGCGGCGTGACGATCGGGTATCAGGCGACGCGGTAGCGCGCGATGACGCGCTCGTCGACCGTGACGCCAAGCCCCGGCCCATGCGGCACGCTCATGTGGCCGTCGCGGCAGGCAATCGCATCGCCGAGCGGCGTGGCTTCGAGCTCGCAGTAGAACCGCTCGCACATCGAGTCGGGCAGGCGCGCGGCGATGACGTGGAGCGTCGCGATCAGCCCGGGGCCGAAATACGGCGAGTGCGGCATGACCCGCACGCCGTGCTGCTTGGCGACCGCGATCGCCTGGTCGATGGCGACGATGCCGCCGATCTTGGTGATGCTCGGCTGGAAAACGTCGAGCGCGCCGTGCTCCATGGCATAGCGCGCTTCGCCGGGGTGGCCGATATTTTCGCCGGCAGCGACCGGAACGCCGACCTCGCGGCGGATGCGTGCCATGGTGTCGTAGTCGTCCACCGGATCGACCGGCTCCTCCAGCCAGGCGAGATCGTAGGCCTTGAGCTTGCGCGCCATCGCAAGCGCCTCGTCCGCGGCCCAGGCGCAATTGGTGTCGACCATGATCGCGATATTCGGGCCGGCGGCCTGGCGGCCGGGAGCGACGGTCTCCACCAGATGCTCGTGCAGCTTGATCGAGGTATAGCCGCGCCCGATGGCCGCTTCGGTGTACTTGGCGACCAGGTCGGGTTTGCCGTAGCGCAGCAGGCTCGCATAGGTCGGGATGCGGTCGCGGCCGGCGCCGCCGAGCAGGCGGTGGATCGGCGCGCCTTTGGCTTTGCCGAGAATGTCCCACAGCGCGATGTCGATGCCGGCGAGCGCGAAGCTGACCGGCCCGTGGCGGCCCATGGCGTGCAGCTTGCGTTGCAGGTCGGCCATGAACGACGGCACGTCGGAAAAATCGCGGCCGACGCACAGCGGCGCGACCACGCGCGTCACCGCTTCCCGTGTCAGCTCGGACGCGGCAAAGCCGAAGCCTTCGCCCCAGCCGGTGATGCCGGCGTCGGTGTCGACGCGCACGAACAGCGTCTCCATGTGCGTCCACGGTCCGAACGGCCGCATCGGCTTCGGGCCGCCGTGCTCGTAGGGCACGGCGATCAGGATCGGTTCGACCTTGGTGATTTTCATCGGCTCTTCCTGCACGCTTCCCGGTGGCCCGCCAGCATGGCGTGCCACGATCGTGCCGGCAACACGCGACAGGCGAGCGTGGCATTGCGCCTAAAAGCGCATATGAATCAGTATGTTAAAGGAAAGTACAGTTCTGTGCTGCGGATCACAGTGGGCCCGGAACAGAGCGGTTAACTAATAGTTAAATAATGGGAGGTCGCGATGAACCATTCGCTCTACAGTGCCGACCGCTCGACCCATTTGAAGATCGTCGTCGTCGGTATTTTGTGCGCAACCATCGTCGCAGCCATCGGCATATTCGCTCGCGTCGACGCCATGGATCTCGGCACGACGCAGATCGTCAAAGCCGGTCGGCCGACCACCGTGGTCGGACAGTTGCCGGCTATTCGCTAAGTCCAGCGAGAGCAGGGTAGGGAGGCGCGTCATGCCCCCGTTCGTCGTTCAGCGTTTGCGCAATTGCGACGGCATCGAGATCATGACCGTCGCCGCCGGCGTGGTCCTGGCGGTCGCGGTAGCGTTCTTGTTCTAAGCTGCCGGAAGCCCGACCCGACGCTTTATCTTCGATTGCGCTCCGCCGGTCTGCCGCATCGCAGTGGCGACATGCCGCTTTTCGGGCTTTGTGCTTTGACATAGCATCGCGCTTCGAGTTGCCAGCGGGACATGCCGAGGTCCCGTGGAATGAAAGGCAACGGTCGTGCCGCTACGATGAAACTTTCCCGCCGCAAATTTTTGCATCTCGCAGCGGTTGCCGCCGCTCTTCCGGCCACGTCGCGCGTTGCATCCGCGCTCGATTACCCGTCGCGACCGGTGCGCTTCGTTGTCGGCTTTCCGGCCGGGTCGGCGACCGACATTGTCGCGCGCCTGATTGCTCAGTCGCTGTCGGAGCAGTTCGGGCAGCAATTTATCGTCGACGACCGGCCGGGAGCCGGCAGCAATCTTGCGGCCGAGGTTGTCGTCAGGGCCGACTCCGACGGCTACACGCTCCTTCAGGTCGCTTCGCCGAACGCGATCAATGCGACGCTCTACGACAATCTCAGTTTCAATTTCATCCGCGACATTGCGCCGGTCGCGGGCATCATGCGCTATCCCTACGTCATGGTGATCAATCCATCACTGCCGGCCAAGACCGTTCCCGAGTTCATCGCCTATGCCAAAGCCAATCCGGGCAAGATCAACATGGCCTCCGCCGGCAACGGCACCGCGCCTCATGTTTTCGGCGAACTGTTCATGATGATGACCGGCGTCAACATGCTGCACGTGGCGTATCGCGGCCCTTACTTTTCGGATCTGATCGCCGGGCAGGTGCAGGTCGTGTTCAGTCCGGTACCGTCAACGGTCGGGTATATCCGGGCCGGTACGCTTCGCGCCTTGGCCGTAACCACAGCGATGCGCTCGGAGGCGCTGCCGGACATTCCGACCGTGGGCGATTCCGTACCTGGCTACGAAGCCAGCAGTTGGCAGGGCGTCGGCGCGCCGAGGAACACGTCGGCCGCGATCGTCGACAAGCTGAACGCAGAGATCAATGCCGTCACCGCCGATCCGAAGGTGAAAGCGCGACTGGCCGACTTGGGCGGCACGGTGCTTTCAGGCTCGCCTGCGGACTTCGGCAAGCTCATCGCCGACGAAACCGAGAAATGGGCCAAGGTGATCAAGGCCGCAAACATCAAGCCTGAGTGATCGTCTTTACTGTTCGGAAGCGTCGCGCCGGCGGCGCGTGCGTACTCGGAAAATCGCCGGCGCGCGGTCCGCGCGAGCTTGCGGGGCGCAGATCGGTCGAAAGGAAAACCCGATTGCTGCCGGCAAGTTTTGCCGCTTTGGCACTGGCGACGTGGCAGATTGTGCAGTGCCCCGCTCCGCGATCTATCTGAAAGTTATTTGTTCCTGCGCACTTAGCGTAATGGCCCCAGCCTTGCATGGAAGGGCGCACGACGCAGTAACGTCGCTCGAGTGGTTTGTCAGGAGCGTGCCATGTCGATGTCAGTGGGTTCCAGTTATTCCAATCCCTACGCATACCTTCAATACTTGCTCCAGCAAAACACGTCTTCGAGCGCCACCGCCGGAC
>JASHQO010000472.1 GCA_030039105.1 Xanthobacteraceae bacterium | reverse complement strand
AATTTCATCGCGGGTCATGTGGGCATTGGGTTGTTTGATAACGGCTATTTCGGCTTGAGGCATAGCTTGTTTGACCAACTCTCCAACAGCTTCCTTAACCCCTTTCCCAACGATCAACACAGCCGATGGAGAACAGCCAGCGATCACATTGGCGACGTGGGCTTGCCAGCAGGCTTGCAGGATGTTTTTGTAATCGTTCCCGCTAACCAGCCTCGGATAGAGAGCAATAATGGAGGCATCGACCAGCCAGATGCCAGCGAGCTTTAGTTCCTTTAATAGTTGGAATTTTGCAAGAATGCGCGTCGTTGGATTTCGTTGCCTAATTTCGGTAAGTGGGGCGTCTGGCCCGCGTACCGCATCATGAAATAGCCTCCAATATTGCCATGTCCCGTGGTTTGGCGAGACACTAGGAACCACTAAGCTTGGTTCCCCGTAGCCGAGGCAGTAAACGAAACGGGCGAAACCAGTTTCGATGCCATCTGGTTGCTGGACCCGGCTCTTTGTTTGAGACTCAGAAGTCCACACATGGGACTCAGCCAGCATCACAACGCGAACGCGCGATGGTCGCCATGCCAAACGCAGGCGTTCGACTTCTTGAGCAACTACAAAGTCCTCGGGGCTTTGCCCTCTTGTGGCAATGATTTTGGCCGCTCGGTCGTATGCATCGCGGATCATCGCTGCGCACGCATTTTGGGCACTCCTCCATTAAAAGATTTGCCGTCTCGATGTCGAGATATGCGGCTCGAAGCTCTTGCCCAAAATGTACCGCGTAACATCTGGCAAGTGATCTTCTGCCCGAGCCGGGCAGTCCTCCGGCTTCTTTGGATCACGCGGCAGGCTTTGCAGCGTGCGCAGAAGCTCGGGACAGGCGCGGGTGATGAACAGTCCCGGCCGTTCACGCGGCGGGATCGTAGCCATCATGCGGCTGCGGATCATCGCCCACCCACGACGCCGTGATCCCGGAGACTTGTCGGCCTCCTCGAAGGTGAAGCCGCGATGCAGGACACCGTTGAACTTCACCGCTTTGACAAACTCGTCGGCTTGGCTCTCGGCTGCATCGCCACGGTTCGATTGCGGCACAAAGATCGCATCGTCAGCGACGCCGCGACGGGGGACTACGATCCACTTGCCGTTGACATCCTGATACCGCAGCCCGAGCCTAATCTCGTTCTCGATTGCTTCGAGCTTGATTTCGTGGATGGTCGCTCCGGTGCCGGTGTTCAACATTCCGGGCTGACACGTATACAGTTCGGAGAAGATGATGAAGTCACCCCGGATCGTTGAGATGCGCTTGCCATCGGGCAGGGTGATTTGCGTGCCGTCGCTGATCGCAGCCCACAGCATTCCGCTAGGCGACGCCTCGCCCCAATCGAAGCCGCGAATGATCGTATAGCCCGGCGGGATGCACTGCGCTGGAATGTCGTCCAAGATGAAGTGATCCGATGCTGCGTACCAAGCGCCTTCGAGGAGGCCGCCGGCCGCGCATGCGCGCTAATTTATCTACAAGGTCTGGAAGCGTGAACGTCAGTACGTAGAGCCGTTGACCGCCACTTTCGCGAGTGCTGAATTACGTGTACGGGGAGGGCCGTGCCATGCGGACCATTGGGGCAATTGCCGTAACCTTGGGTATCCTCGTTGCTGCTGCTGTCTATTCATATTCCGGCACGCTGTCGCCATGCAGCATGCTTCGCGAAACTGTGAGGCAACGTGATGGTTTGGCCGCAATTCTTCCCGACAGTCTCGTAGACATGGATATCGCCGCTCAATACGGCCCACTCTCGCCGGGTCGGTGTGTCGAGCTTTTGTTGGGACAAAAGCCAGTATTATTGTCGACGACACCGCAGCCTGTAATTCAGCAAACACCACCGCCGGTATCAACCCAAACAACTCAAGCGATTTCCAGCCAGACGCTCAGAGAGGCGCAACAGGCGATTGACGAATGCAAAGCCAAACGCGTGAGCGGTGAACTGCCAACGTTCGCTGCTTCGGTTCAGTGTTCAAATCCTCGCCTGATACAGGCATTCAGTTCTGCACATTATAGATATATGGATTTGATCCGTAGGCTCGCGGCTAAACGCCTAGAAATCGCCGAGAGAATTGATCGCAAAGAATTGTCAGAAGATCAGGGGCAAATGGAAAACGCGAAGCTTATGATGGAAATCACTGAGGCCGAACGGCAACGTAATGCAAGGGCACAGTGATGTTCGCCGCGAGGAAGGGATTGTGACGGGGTCTCCGCGTCACAGGGGTGCGCGGTTTTTAGCCTTATCATTTTGCGCTTCGGATAGATCGAGCATGGTCACCAGTGGCGTGGCTCGCCGCTGTGATTAATATACGACTCGACGATTGATTTTCCTGCGCATTTTGGACGTAGGGCAAGCAGGAAAAAAGCAGGAAAAAGAGGCCGTAGGCACTAGCTAAGTCATTGAAATTGCGGGTGTAGCTCAATGGTAGAGCAGAAGCCTTCCAAGCTTATGACGAGGGTTCGATTCCCTTCACCCGCTCCAATGCTCACGCTCCTTGGCGGCGCGCCGGAGGTCATAGCGCGCGAAGCGCTGAAGGCATCCCGCCGGCATCGCGCAGCGTGCTCATCTCGACGTGAAGCAATTCGCACAATCGTGCGATGGCGCGAAGCTGCCGCGTGATCGGAACGGCGCGCTCCAAGGCCAGCCACAGGCAGGTCTCGCCGTCTGCCGGGCTCCATTCGTCCCACAGCTTCGTCGCCCGCATCCGGATCGTATCGGCCAGCGCCCAGGCGCGCGTGTCGTCCGACCAGATCGCCAACTCGATCTGCTCGGCCGCGACCGCAATGCCCCGGATCATGTCGCGCAGGCTGACGGCGGGGACATCCGGCGTGGCGAAGTCAAATGAGCCCAGGCTGTGCTCCAGATTGGTGACCTGAAGCGTCAGCTCGCGAAACAGCGCAAATCCATCCAGGTCGCGCGCGGCGTCTTGTTGTTCCGATGTCAGTATCGACACAGCCGTTGCCCTCCAGCCAGGACAATCACAGCAACGGCCTCAAGCTAGGGCCATGGTCTTTACGAGCCTTTGAGGCTGTCGCCCGATTTCGAAGCACATTATCTGGCGATTTCAAACCACATTGTCTCAAAAGGCCACCTATACCGGCGGGAGCCGGCATCCCGATCGAGGCGCGCCGGTCGCGGCGCGGGTCCATGCCGTGCGCGGTAAATAGCGCGGGGCTTCGGTCGGCGCGCGGATCAACCCGGTTCATCTCTGCGGCGTGAGCTTTGGACTTGCGTTGCCAAACGCCAAAGGGCATTTGTCGGTTTGCGGCCGGCGCCTAGGAGTGTAGCTCAATGGCTAGAGCACCGGTCTCCAAAACCGGGGGTTGCAGGTTCGAGTCCTGCCACTCCTGCCAGGCCGCCGGACCGCCTTAAGAGCCGGACCGCCTTAAGAGCTTGAGACTGCAAGCGGACTTCATCGTGGCCCGTTGTTTTGCTTGACGATTCGGCGGCCTCGCAGTAGGAAGCTGCCATCGCCTGTGGCCCGGTGACGGATTTCCGCGGCGAGCATTTCCCCAAAGGAACCGCAGCGTCGGTCTCGTCCTTCGAGTTGGGCGGGGAGTGCCTATTCGGTTCGAGAAGCATGGCAAGCATCAGTCCGTTCAAGTTTTTGCAGGAGGTGCGGGCGGAAGCGCAGAAGGTCACCTGGCCGACGCGCAAGGAGACGACCGTGACCACCATGATGGTCTTCCTCATGGTGTTCCTGGCCGCAATCTTCTTCTTCGGCGCCGATCAACTCATGCGCGTCGCCGTCACCTTCCTGCTCGGCATCCATTCGTGAGTGCTTTGAACGACAACCGATATCCACGACCTGGAAGTCAACCCATGACCAGCCGCTGGTACGTAGTTCACGCCTATTCGAACTTCGAGAACAAGGTGGCGGATTCGATCCGGGAGCAGGCCAAGCAGCGCGGGCTCTCCGATCAGTTCGAGGAGATTCTGGTCCCGAAGGAGAAGGTCATCGAGGTCCGGCGCGGCCGCAAGGTCGACGCCGAGCGCAAGTTCTTTCCGGGCTATGTGCTGATGAAGATGAACCTGACCGACGACGTCTATCACCTGATCAAGAACACGCCGAAGGTGACCGGCTTTCTCGGCTCCGACAACAAGCCGATGCCGATTTCGGACGCCGAGGCCAGTCGTCTGCTGCAGCAGGTGCAGGAAGGCGTCGAGCGGCCGAAGCCCGCGGTGTCGTTCGAGGTCGGCGAGCAGGTGCGGGTTTCCGACGGCCCGTTCGCCTCGTTCAACGGCACGGTCGAGGAGGTCGACGAAGGCCGCTCGCGGCTCAAGGTCGCGGTCTCGATCTTCGGCCGCGCCACGCCGGTAGAGCTGGAATTCGGCCAGGTTGAGAAGCTTTAAGCGGACGACGGAGGACGGACGACAGACAACAGACGACAGACAAAGAGGAAAGCTCGGGCCATCCGTCGTCCGTCCTCCGTCGTCCGTCGTCCGAACACGTGGGAGGTGAGGCGGTCGCCAGCCGCCAAAACCGCACCACTAACAGGAGCAAAGCATGGCGAAGAAAATAACCGGCTACGTCAAATTGCAGGTGCCGGCGGGGGCGGCCAATCCGTCGCCGCCGATCGGACCTGCGCTCGGTCAGCGCGGCCTCAACATCATGGAGTTCTGCAAGGCGTTCAACGCCCAGACCCAGAAGATGGAGAAGGGCGCGCCGATCCCCGTCACCATCACGGTCTATGCCGACCGGTCGTTCTCTTTCGAGATGCGTTCGCCGCCGGTGTCGCACTTCCTCAAGAAGGCGGCCAAGCTCGAAAGCGGCTCGAAGACGCCGGGCCGCGACGTGGCCGGCTCGGTGACCAAGGCGCAGGTGCGCGAGATCGCCGAGCAGAAGATGAAGGATTTGAACTGCGATACGGTCGAAGCGGCGATGCGCATGATCGAGGGATCGGCTCGCTCGATGGGGCTGGAGGTGAAGGCATGAGCTCGCTCGGCAAACGTACGACTAAGGCGCGCGAGGGCGTCGATCGCGAGAAGCTCTATCCGCTCGTGGACGCGGTGAAGATGGTCAAGGAGCGCGCCAAGGCGAAATTCGACGAGACCGTCGAGATCGCGATGAATCTCGGCGTCGATCCGCGCCATGCCGACCAGCAGGTGCGCGGCGTCGTCAACCTGCCGAACGGCACCGGCCGATCGGTTCGCGTCGCGGTGTTCGCGCGCGGCCCCAAGGCCGACGAGGCCAAGGCCGCCGGCGCCGACATTGTCGGCGCCGAGGATCTGGTCGAGAAAGTGCAGGGCGGCGCCATCGACTTCGACCGCGTGGTCGCAACGCCCGACCTGATGCCGCTGGTCGGCCGTCTCGGCAAAGTGCTGGGGCCGCGCGGCCTGATGCCGAACCCGAAGGTCGGCACCGTGACCATGGACGTCACCAACGCGGTGAAGGGCGCCAAGGGCGGCTCGGTCGAGTTCCGCGTCGAGAAGGCCGGCATCGTCCAGGCCGGCGTCGGCAAGGCCTCGTTCAGCGAGGAGAAGCTGGTCGAGAATATCCGCGCTTTTGCCGACGCGGTGCAGAAGGCGCGGCCGCAAGGCGCCAAGGGCCAGTTCATCAACCGCGTGGCGATCTCCTCGACCATGGGGCCGGGCGTGAAGATCGAACCGGCGAGCCTGTTCCCGCAGCAGGCGCACTGACCTCGCCGCGACTCCTAAGGCGTCATGCCCGGCCGCGTGCCGGGCATCTCCGTCTTCGGGCCGCCCGACTAAGACGCCGACGGCCGGGACAGGCCGGCCATGACGGTGTGCAGCGGCTATGCTTTACGCCGCTGCCCGCTTGCCCCACAAAACCTGCGTCGCGATGCGCGCGCCTTCGGCCAGCGCTTTCAGCTTCGCCCACATGATGGTCGGATGAACGCGGCGTGCAAACGGGCTCTGCGCAAAGCCGCAGTCGGTGCCGCCCATGACGCTCTCGCGGCCGACGATTTTCGCCAATCGCACGATCCGCTCGGCGACCAGTTCCGGGTGCTCGACGATGTTGGTGGCGTGGCTGATGACGCCGGGGATCAGCACCTGGCCCGGTCTGAGCTTCACCGTCTCCCATACCCGCCATTCGTGGGCGTGGCGTGGATTGGCGGCCTCGAATGAATAATGGCCGACGCGGACCTGGAGCACGAGGTCGACGATGTCCTTGAGCGGCACGTCGAAGGCGTGCGGCCCGTTCCAGCTACCCCAGCAGATGTGATAGCGCGAGCGCTCCTCGGGGATGCCCTTGAGCGCGCGATTGAGCGCGTCGATGCGAAGCTGCGCCCAATGCCGGTATTCGGCGTTCGACATCGGCGGCACCATGCGCTCGTGCATGTAAGGCAGGAACGCGTCGTCGATCTGCACGTAGAGGCCGGCATCGACGATGGCCTGGTATTCCTGGTGCAGGGCGTCGGCGAGGGCAAAGAGATACGACTCCTCGTCCTTGTAATGCTCGATCTTGGCGCCGGGCAACGCGCTCGCCGGCGCCACGACCGGGAGGAATCCCGCGAGCGTCGGATGCTGCGGCTTGGCCTTGGCGACGCCGGCCTGCAGGTTGCCGATATCGCGCGACACCTGGCGGCCCGAATACGCGATCGGGCCGCTGACGACGACGCGGTTGCCCAGCCGTTTGCCCAAGCCGGTCGCAGCGTCGTACTCGGCGTAGAATTCGGCAAACGCCTGGTGATCGCGGCCGCCGCCCATCGACGCCATTGGATCGGCCATCTCCTCAGGCGTCGCCGGCCGCACCGCGATGCCGCTCAGCCGCTTGAAGACATAGAAGGCCCAGTTCAGCCCTTTGCTGAACTCGCCGTCGCTGACGACGTCGATGCCGACGGCCGCCTGCTGGCGTACCACCTCGGCGACGGATTCGGCGAGGCAGGCCTCGAACGCGGCTTCGTCATAGGGCTTGCCGTCTTCGATCGAGCGCCAGAACTCGATCAGCTTGGGCGGCCGGATCAGGCTGCCGACGTGGGTGGTGCGGATGCGATCGGTGTTCTGGGTCATGGCCGCCTCGCTGATGTTTTGCGGCGATGCTAAGGTGCAAACCGACCTGCGGCAAAGCGCCGGCGAGGTTGCGCGATTCTGCTTGGCAAGCGCGCCATAAGCCGCTAAATACCGACCCAAGGGCGTGCCGGCCCGGTTTGTCGGCGCGCCTTTGTGCGCTTCTCGAAAACCATGAAAGTGAGGCCTCTCCTGGAGCTATCCGGCTTGGATTGTCCAGGAGAAGGAAAAGCTTAGTGGCAATCGCCTGGCGCAGTCCTGTCCGAGACTGCCGGCGCCGCCAAAACAGGCGGCTTAATCCGGCCCGTCCTGCCGCGGAAATCGGTCCCCGATTTCCGCGATAAGCAGGCCGGGCTCTTGAGCAAGAGCCGTGTCCCGAAGGGACACGGGCGGGCCAGCATAGACGGGTGAAGGCTCAAGGGCACAGATTGCCCTTCGGTTCTGACCTCGATGGCCTGGGGCGGCGAAAGCCGGTTCCAGGGGGCAGGGTGTGAAAGCATCAACCCGGCGGCCGTGCCAAGCGGCCGCCAACCGGAGAGAGCTGGTGGATCGCGCGGCAAAAGGCGAGCAGATCACGAGCCTTGGCGAGGTCTTCAAGACCACCAAGGTCGTCGTGGTTGCGCATTATTCCGGTCTCACGGTCGCTCAGATGCAGACTCTGCGTCTGCAGATGAAGCAGGCGGGCGCCACCGTGAAGGTCGCTAAAAATCGCCTGGCCAAAATCGCTCTTGAAGGCTCTGACGTCGCCTCCATCGGGACCTTGCTCAAGGGCCCGACCCTGATCGCCTACTCGGGCGATCCGGTGGCGGCGCCGAAGGCTGCCGTCGACTTCGCCAAGACGAACGAAAAATTCGTCATCATCGGCGGAGCGATGGGCAAGACCACGCTCGACCCGAACGGCGTCAAGGCGCTTGCCGCGTTGCCGTCGCTCGACGAGCTCAGGGCGAAGATCGTCGGCCTGGTCCAGGCGCCAGCGACCAAGATCGCGCAGGTGGTCAATGCCCCCGCCGCCAAGGTCGCACGCGTGGTCCAGGCCTATGCCGCAAAGAGCGGGGAAGGGGCGGCTGCCGCCTGACCCTCGGCAATTCTCAAGGTTCGAACCGAAGGACAATGTTTCATGGCTGATCTGCAGAAAATCGTCGACGACCTCTCCAACCTCACTGTGCTCGAAGCGGCGGAACTCGCCAAGCTGCTCGAGGAAAAGTGGGGCGTCTCGGCCGCCGCCGCGGTCGCGGTCGCGGCTGCGCCCGGCGCAGCCGGCGGCGCCGGTGCTGCGCCTGCCGAGGAAAAGACCGAGTTCACGGTCGTTCTCGCCGCTGCCGGCGACAAGAAGATCGAGGTCATCAAGGAAGTTCGTGCGCTCACCGGTCTCGGCCTCAAGGAGGCCAAGGACCTGGTCGAAGGCGCGCCGAAGAACGTCAAGGAAGGCGTTAGCAAGGACGAGGCCGCCAAGATCAAGGCGACCCTCGAAAAGGTCGGCGCCAAGGTTGAGCTTAAGTAAGCAGTGCTTACATAAGCGAAGCCCTGGTTACATAAGCGAAGCCCTGGCGGCGGAGCAGCGCCGGGGCTTCAAAAATAGCTGTGATTTCAGGCTCTAGGGCCTGGATCGGCGGTATTGCCGCTTAGCGGCGAAAGGGCCCGGTGATTCGGAGAATTGGCCGAATCGCGGGAGAATGAGGCGGATGACGCCTGTCCGGACGGTCGCGATGGATTGCGGCCTTTCGGAGAGTCGCCTTGATCGCCGCGGTGCCTTCGAACTCCTGGATGCCGGTCCAGCGGGTGCGAAGGTTATGGCTTGAGCGGGCGGCTTTCATGGCCGTCGGCCCGGGCCCGATGGATCGATTGAGCGAGAGGACATGATGGCGCAGACGTTTATCGGTCGGAAGCGCGTACGGAAGTTTTTCGGAAAAATCGAAGAAGTGGCGGAGATGCCGAACCTCATTGAGGTGCAAAAGGCATCCTACGACCAGTTCCTGCTGGTGCAGGAGCCGCAAGGCGGCCGGCCCAACGAGGGCCTGCAGGCGGTCTTCAAGTCGGTGTTCCCGATCTCGGATTTTTCCTCCACCTCGATGCTGGAATTCGTCAAATACGAGTTCGAGCCGCCGAAATACGACGTCGACGAGTGCCGCCAGCGCGGCATGACCTATGCCGCGCCGCTCAAGGTGACGCTGCGGCTGATCGTGTTCGATATCGACGAAGAGACCGGCGCCAAGTCGGTCAAGGACATCAAAGAGCAAGACGTCTACATGGGCGACATTCCGCTCATGACCAACAACGGCACCTTCGTCGTCAACGGCACCGAGCGCGTCATCGTCTCGCAGATGCACCGCTCGCCCGGCGTGTTCTTCGATCACGACAAGGGCAAGACCCACTCGTCGGGCAAGCTGTTGTTTGCCGCCCGCATCATTCCCTATCGCGGCTCCTGGCTCGACGTCGAGTTCGACGCCAAGGACATCGTGCACGCCCGTGTCGACCGCCGCCGCAAGATTCCGGTGACGTCGTTGCTCTATGCGCTCGGCATGACCGGCGAGGAGATCCTCAACACCTTCTACAAGCAGGTGCCGTACAAGCGCACCAAGGACGGCTGGCGCGTGCCGTTCGACGCCAACCGGCTGCGCGGCTACAAGGCGGTCAACGATCTGGTCGACGCCGATACCGGCAAGGTGGTGCTCGAGGCCGGCAAGAAGCTTTCGGTCCGTCAGGCCCGTCAGCTCGCCGAAAAGGGGCTGAAGGCGTTGCGCATGACCGACGACGAGCTGATCGGCCATTACCTCGCCGAGGACCTCGTCAATCCCAAGACCGGCGAGATTTACGCCGAAGCCGGCGAGGAGATCACCGAGAAGAACCTCAAGCTGCTCAACGAGCAGGGCTACAAGGAACTGCCGCTGCTCGACATCGACCATGTCAATGTCGGCGCCTACATCCGCAATACGCTGGCGCTCGACAAGAACATGACGCGCGAAGACGCGCTGTTCGACATCTACCGCGTCATGCGTCCCGGCGAGCCGCCGACCATCGACACGGCGCAGACCATGTTCAACTCGCTGTTCTTCGATTCGGAGCGCTACGACCTCTCCGCGGTAGGCCGCGTCAAGATGAACATGCGGCTCGACCTCGATGCCGCCGACACCGTGCGCATCCTGCGCAAGGAAGACATCATCTCGGTCATCCGCACCCTGGTCGATCTGCGCGACGGCAAGGGCGACATCGACGACATCGACCATCTCGGCAACCGCCGGGTGCGCTCGGTCGGCGAGCTGATGGAAAATCAGTATCGCATCGGCCTGTTGCGCATGGAGCGCGCCATCAAGGAGCGCATGTCGTCGGTCGATATCGACACGGTGATGCCGCAGGACCTGATCAACGCCAAGCCGGCAGCGGCCGCGGTGCGCGAGTTCTTCGGCTCGTCGCAGCTCTCGCAGTTCATGGACCAGACCAATCCGCTGTCGGAGATCACCCACAAGCGCCGGCTCTCGGCGCTTGGCCCGGGCGGCCTGACCCGCGAGCGCGCCGGCTTCGAGGTGCGCGACGTGCATCCGACCCATTATGGCCGCATCTGTCCGATCGAGACGCCGGAAGGGCCGAATATCGGCCTGATCAACTCGCTCGCGACTTACGCGCGGGTCAACAAATACGGCTTCGTCGAGACCCCGTATCGCAAGGTGAAGGACGGCCGCGTCACCGACGAGGTCATCTACCTGTCGGCGATGGAGGAGGGCCGCTACACGGTGGCCCAGGCCAACTCGGCGATCGACGCCAAGGGCCGCTTCACCGACGACCTCGTCGTGGTGCGCCACGCCGGCGACGTCCAGCTCATTCCGCCGGACAAGGTGGATTTCATGGACGTGTCGCCGAAGCAGCTCGTTTCGGTGGCGGCGGCGCTCATCCCGTTCCTCGAGAACGACGACGCCAACCGTGCGCTGATGGGCTCCAACATGCAGCGCCAAGCGGTGCCGCTGGTGCGCGCCGAGGCGCCGTTCGTCGGCACCGGCATGGAAGGCGTGGTGGCTCGCGACTCGGGCGCGGCGATCGCCGCGCGCCGCACCGGCGTGGTCGACCAGGTCGACGCTACCCGTATCGTCATCCGCGCCACCGACGAGCCGGACCCGACCAAGCCGGGCGTCGACATCTATCGGCTGATGAAGTTCCAGCGCTCCAACCAGAACACCTGCATCAACCAGCGGCCGCTGGTGAAGGTGGGCGATCAGGTCAAGAAGGGCGACATCATCGCCGACGGCCCGTCGACCGATCTCGGCGAGCTCGCGCTCGGCCGCAACGCGCTGGTCGCGTTCATGCCGTGGAACGGCTACAACTTCGAGGATTCGATCCTGCTGTCCGAGCGGATCGTCAAGGACGACGTCTTTACTTCGATCCACATCGAGGAATTCGAAGTGATGGCGCGCGACACCAAGCTCGGGCCCGAGGAGATCACGCGCGACATTCCGAACGTTTCGGAAGAGACGCTGAAAAACCTCGACGAAGCCGGTATCGTCTATATCGGCGCCGAAGTGCGCGCCGGCGACATCCTGGTCGGCAAGATCACGCCAAAGGGCGAAAGCCCGATGACGCCGGAGGAAAAGCTGCTGCGCGCCATCTTCGGCGAGAAGGCTTCCGACGTGCGCGACACCTCGTTGCGCGTGCCGCCGGGCGTGCAGGGCACTATCGTGGAAGTGCGGGTATTCAACCGCCACGGCGTCGAGAAGGACGAGCGGGCGCTCGCCATCGAGCGCGAGGAGATCGAGCGTCTCGCCAAGGACCGCGACGACGAGCAGGCGATCCTCGACCGCAACGTCTACGGCCGTCTCGCCGAATTGCTCGAGGGCCGGCAGGGTATCGCCGGGCCGAAGGGCTTCAAGAAGGACACCAAGATCACGCGGGCGACCCTCGAAGAGTATCCGCGCGCGCAGTGGTGGATGTTCGCTTCGCCCAACGACAAGATCATGGCGGAGATCGAAGCCATCCGGAAGCAGTACGACGAGTCGAAGAAGCGCCTCGAACAGCGCTTCCTCGACAAGGTCGAGAAGCTGCAGCGCGGCGACGAGTTGCCGCCCGGCGTCATGAAGATGGTCAAGGTCTTCGTCGCCGTGAAGCGCAAGATCCAGCCCGGCGACAAGATGGCCGGCCGCCACGGCAACAAGGGCGTGGTGTCGAAGATCGTGTCGGCCGAGGACATGCCGTTCCTGGCCGACGGCACGCCGGTCGACATCGTGCTCAATCCGCTCGGCGTGCCGAGCCGCATGAATGTCGGCCAGATCCTGGAGACCCATCTCGGCTGGGCCTGCGCCGGCCTCGGTCTCAAGATCGGCCATGCGGTGGACAGCTACAACAATAAGAAGGACTCCAAGCCCCTGAAGGACCTGTTGAAGAAGGTCTACGGCGAGGACGAGACCATCAAGTCGCTCGACGACAAGGGGCTCATGGAGCTCGGCACCAACTTGCGTCACGGCGTGCCGATCGCCACCCCGGTGTTCGACGGCGCCAAGGAGGCCGACATCGAGCACATGCTCGATCTCGCCGGCCTCGATCATTCCGGCCAGGTCACGCTGTTCGACGGCCGCACCGGCGATGCGTTCGATCGCAAGGTTACGGTCGGCCACATCTACATGCTGAAGCTGCATCATCTGGTGGACGACAAGATCCACGCCCGGTCGATCGGCCCGTACAGCCTCGTCACCCAGCAGCCGCTGGGCGGCAAGGCGCAGTTCGGCGGCCAGCGCTTCGGCGAAATGGAGGTGTGGGCGCTCGAAGCCTACGGCGCCGCCTACACGCTGCAGGAGATGCTGACGGTGAAGTCCGACGACGTGGCCGGCCGCACCAAGGTCTACGAGTCGATCGTGCGCGGCGACGATGCATTCGAGTCCGGTATTCCGGAATCGTTCAACGTATTGGTCAAGGAGATGCGCTCGCTCGGCCTCAACGTCGACC
>JASHQO010000471.1 GCA_030039105.1 Xanthobacteraceae bacterium | reverse complement strand
GCGGCACTGCTGAGCTTCAAAAACAATCAAGTGACCGGCCCGATCGGCGTCGCGCCGACGATGGCGTCGTTCCAGTAGGCGGGCAATCCATTCGTGCGGGCATCGCTGCTGCAGGCCCGACAATCTTTGGGACATACGGCCGGCCGTTGTGCCGGCCGTATGTGTTTGATCGATGGAGCAGCCAGTCGCCGGTCGCTCTAATTCAGCAGCCGATCGGCGCGGGCATGCAGCCCTGCCGCTGCGGCGGCTGGTTGCCTCCCGGGGCTGGCGCGGTCGGCGCCGGCGCGGGCGATGGCGGTAGCGGCGAGATGACCGGCGCCGGCCCCTGGGCCGCCGCCGTGGCACCGGGCTTCGGCAGTTCGAGCGTCTCGGTCTGATTGCCCTTTTGCAGCGTCGCGGTGCGGCGATCGATCGACTGCACCACCCAGCCCGAATGGCCCTCGCCGGCGCGTAGCCGCACCGCGTCACGGGTGGCGTTGTCGATGAACACCGCGACGCTGTCGTTGTCCCCTGCCACCGTTCCGACCAGAACGAAATTCGGATGTTCGGGCACGGCGGGCGGCGGCAGTGGCGGCGAATGCGCCGCGACCGGCATCGGGGCGTTGGCTATGATCGGGGCCGGCGGACACCGCGACGGCGTGAACAGCGGCCGGTTGCGCGTCGCCGATAGGGCGCTGAGCGGGATCGCCCATAGCGGATTGGCGCTCACCGCCAGCACCTCCGGCGGCTTCGCCGTTACGTCCGGCGGCGGCATGGCGTGACGGGTGATCTCGAGGCCAGCATTGTCAGGGCCGGTCGCCGCGTCAGGCGGTGCAGCGGCAAGCGCCGGCGCTCCGAGGCAGAGCGCGACGGCCCCGGCGCGGGCGAGGTTACGCGCGGAAGCTTTCATCGCGTCGCTCCCTGCCATTCGCCGGATATGCCGAGCTGCACGTGCATGCGGCCGACGACGTCGCTGGCTCCGGTCGCGGCCTGCGGCATTTCAGCCGTCAGTTCGTCGACGAACAAAAACGGCATCCCGGCTTCCAGGTCGTACAGCAAGCGCTGCAAATCCGCCTGCCCGATTTCACAGCTAAGTTGGAGCTTCACCATGCCGCCCTGGGACCCGGCAACGTCGACCTGCGAGGACTGCACAGTGCCGCCGGCCTTGGTGACGGCGCCGGCGACGCGCTGCAGCAGCGCCGCGCCGGCGACGGTGACGCTCGGCCCTTCGAGGAACGGCGAACCTGACATGGCGCCGCCGTCCGCCGCCGGCAGCGCCTTGCGGCCTTGCAGGCGCTCGAGCAGGCCCGCGGTTTCGGCGAGCGCGCTCTCGCCCGAATAGATACCGGCCAGCGCCAGCCAGGTCGTCGCCACCAGGGCAAGCACCACCACGCCATAGATCGACCCCGCAACCAGCGGCGAGTAGTTCAGCACGCGTTCGACGGCGTCGCGCAGCGTCATTGGCTCACCGTGTTGATCGGTTCGAGCTTGGCTTCGATGTGGAAGCGATCGCCCGGGTCGGACGGCGCGTGGGTGGTCGGCGCAAAGAACGTGGCACGGGAGAAATGCTGCGACTGCTCCAGGAGCCGGATCAGTGACGGCGCGTCCTGGGTTACGCCGGTGATCTGCAGCGTATTGCCGTCGATATGCAACTCGATGACATAAGTATTGTCGGGCAGCACGCGGGACAGCTCTTCGACGGCGATGACGCTGGCCTGGCTGCCGTGCTTGCGGCGCGCCAGCGCGGCGAGCGGCGAGCGGTCGCCGTCACGGTCAAGCCGCAGCGCGGTGCGGCGGGCATTGAGCTCGCCGGTGAGCTCGCTCTGGCGGCTGTCGAGGTAGTTGCCGATGAACGCGCCGGCCGCGGTCGACAATACCGCGACGACCGCAAGGACGGCGAGCGCAAGTTGCAGCAATCGGCTCAGCCGTTGCCGGTCAAGCAGCCCGCGCGCCTGTTGCTCGAACACTTTGATCAGGTTGCCGGTCCCTTCGCCGGCGCGGGTGAAAATCGACAGCGAGGCCGGATGCAAGGCCGATAAGCCGGCGATGTAGGGCTCGGTATTGGCCCGCGTCGTCGCCGCGATCGTGGTCACGATCTTGCCGCTGCCGGCGGTCAGCGGGCCGCTGCAGCCGAACAGTGCCTCCGCCGCGCTCCACGGCGTCAGGCGGTCGATCTGCACCCGCACGATGCCCTCGATGAACTCGGTCGCCCGCGCCGGCAATTCGAGCGGGCGCACCAGGAAGCGGCTCGGCCGCAGCACAAGCTCGATCCTGCTGCCCTTGGCGGCGTTGTCGAGATCGCCGCCGACGAACCGGCGATCAGCGAAGATCACCCGGGTCGGCCCGGAGCCGCCGCCTTGCAGGACAAAAGTATCCGGCTTTTCATCCTCGACCAGGCGGACCACCCGCGGTGAGACGAAGCGGCCGGCCAAAGTCACGATCCCGGCCGCGACCGTGTCGGTCCAGCGCGTCAGAATCTCGCCAAGTGTCCGCCACAGGGTCATCGGCTGCCGAAATCCAAGGGTTGATCCGTCGCCCCGTCAAAGGCGCTCCGCCAGGACAGTACACGATAGGGAACGGGCCCGTCATCGGGCAGCAAAATCACCGCTTCCGCCGCACTTTTGC
>JASHQO010000470.1 GCA_030039105.1 Xanthobacteraceae bacterium | reverse complement strand
CGTTGCCGACATTTCGCTGCCGGAGCTGCGCCAGCTCGCCAACTATTTTGCCGCCAAGACCTGGCCGGCGTCGCAAGGCGGCGGCGCTCCCGGATCGGGGCCGGCCGGGCTTGCGCAGTGCCGGCCCTGCCATCAGCCGAGCTTCGAAGGCGGCGCGCCGGCGCCGCGGCTCGCCGGCCTGAGCTACGACTATGTCGTTGCCGCCATGAACGGCTTCGCCGACGGCAGCCGCACCAATAACGGCGACATGCCGGGCTTCATGAAGGCTTTGTCCGCAGCCGATCGCGACGCCATGGCGAAATATCTGGCCGGCTTGTGACGAGCCTGCCGGCGTCATCTGCCATGGAGCGCCGGATTGCTTCGCTATCGCTCGAATGACGGTGTCGCCGTCTTACCGCCGGCCCCAGGGCCGCGGCGCGTCATTGCGAGGAGCGTTAGCGACGAAGCAATCCAGTGCAGCTTGACCGCCAGCCGGCATTCGCGGCGCGACACGGTCGAGCGCCTCGTCGCTGCGCTCGCCAAGCGCTGCCTGACTGCAGCTTCCCTCAGACCGCGATGTGGCGGCCGACAAAACTCACCATGCGGTCGAACATGTCGCCGGTCTGGGTCAAGTCCGGCGAGTGGCCGGCGTGGCGCGCCATGGCGATGTATTCAAGCGCAATGTCGCCGCCGGCCTTCTTGTAGGCGGCGGTGAAACGCTGCGGCTCGTTGCCGGGGAAGCCCGACTCCGGATCCTTGTAGTCGTGAGCGGTGTCGTCGCGGCCCTGGAACCAGACCGCCGGCGGCAATTGCAGCTTCTCGCCGCGCTCGAGCATGAGCGTCGGGCTCGCCTCCGCCATATTGGCTTCGCTCTTCCAGTACGAGTCATGGCGCGGAATCATCGGCTTGGCCCAGGCCTCGCCGTTGGCCACCGCGCGCTTGGCGTGGCGATAGCGCGACAGCGGATTGATCACCGGCCACGACATCACCACACAGCGGACTGTGGCGTCCTGCGCGGGCGTGCCCGCCGGCAGCGGGATCGCAGCATAACGCGCATCGTGCGGCCGCATCGCCACCAGCATGGCGAGATGGCCGCCGCTCGACTGGCCGGAAATGCCGACGAGATCGGGGCGCGTCTTGAGCTCGCGCGCGTTGGCCTTGGCCCAGCGGATCGCGTAATTGATGTCCTGCACCGAAGCCGGATACGGGTCCTCGTTGCCGGAGCGGAAATCGAGCGCGATCGAGACGATGCCGTGGGACGCCATGTGTTTGTGGCGCAGCGCCTCGGTGAGACTGTCGCTCTGGCACCAGGCGCCGCCGTGGCACTCGACCAGCGCCGGGAACGGCCCCTGCCCGCGCGGCTTATAGATCCGCGCCAACAGCGGCTTGTCGCCGTGGCGGAGATATTCGACGTCGTCGACGTCATAGTCGGCGGTGTTGGCTTCGAGCGTCGCGGTGGTCATGGCGGGCGTCCTTCCTCGCGGGTTGTCCTAATGTAGCCCGGATGGAGCGTCAGCGAAATCCGGGGTCGACGGCGAGGTGTAGATACCGACCCGGATTGCGCTTCGCTCCATCCGGGCTACAAGAGTCCTTTCTCGCGGGTTGTCCTAATGTGGCCCGGATGGAGCGCCAGCGAAATCCGGGGTCGGCGGCGAGGTGTAGATATCCACCCGGATTGCGCTTCGCTCCATCCGGGCTACAACAGCCAGCTCAAGCCGCCGACCGCAGGATCACCTTGCGCGTCATGGTGCCGAGCGCGATCACGCCGACGAGCAGCAGAATGCCGGCAACCCACAGCGCCCAATCGTAGCTGCCGAGGCCGGCGATGATGTACCCGGTCACGATCGGCGCCAGCAGTCCGCATAAGTTGCCGCTGAGGATGGTGAGGCTGATCGCCTTGCCGACGTCGCGGGCGCGGTGCACCAGGTCGGTGACGAGCGACAGATTGAGCGAGATCGCAGCGTTGATGCCCGACAGCGACAGCGCGAACAACAGCAGGATCGCCGTGGTGTCGTTCGTGAACGGCACCAAAGCGAGCGCGGCGGCCAGCAGCAAACAGAACATTACCATGCCGCGGCGGCCGCCGGCGAGCAGCGTGTTGCTCTTGAGCAGGCGGTCGCTGACGATGCCGAGCAGGATGCTCACCGGCACCGCGATCGCCCACGGGATCGCCGTATAGATGCCGGTCTTCATGATGGTCAGGTGCTTGGTGTCCTGCAGGTAGCTCGGCAGCCAGAACAGCAGCAGATAAAGCGCATAGATGCCGGCGGCCTGGGCGATCATGGCGCCCCACATCGATGGCGATTGCAGGAGCTCGAGCACGACGCCGGGATTGCCCCGCAAGCCGATCTCGTCGGGCGAGCCCGCCGAGCGCTCGTTCAGGATTTTGCGGCGCTCGTCGTCGCCGAGCCAGCGCACCTTCTCCGGCTTGTCGAACCAGACGAGGTTGCAGACGAGCCAGACGAGGCCCAGCACGGCGAGAATGATGAAGGCGGCGCGCCAGCCCCAATTGCTGGTCAGCGCGGCGACGACGATGGCGCCGATCGCCGGGCCGAGGAAGCTGCCGGCGCTCCAAAAAGCGTTGGCGACGCCGCGTTCCTGCGCCGGCATCCACTCGCGCACGATACGGCCGCAGGACGGGATCGAGGTGGCCTCGCCGGCGCCCATGGCGAGCCGCGCCCCGAGCAGGCTCGCAAAGCTCCACACGCCCGCGGTCGCGGCCATCGCCAGCGACCACACCGCGATGCCGATCGAATTGATGGTCCTGGTGCTGAAGCGGTCGAGCATGATGCCGATCGGCAGCAGGAAGATCACGTAGCTCCAGAAAAACGAGGAGAACAGGTAGCCCATCTGCACCGGCGACAGGCCGAATTCGGCGCGGATCGCCTGCGCCACCACGCCGAGCGCCGAGCGGTCCATGTAATTGATGGTCACGAGCGCCAGCGTCAGGACGTAAATCCAGCCGCGCCGGAAATGCGTGGCCGGCATCACGCCGGTCTGCGTCGTCATCGTTTGCTCCCCGTCTTATCGTGTCGTTGCGCGCCGCCTTGTCGGCGGTCGCAATCCGCCGCCGCTTTAGTCCTTGGGCGGCGGGGCGGCACCCGCTGCGCCGACAGCGCCGCCGCGCGGATCGTTCTTGTTGGACATGCACTTGGCCATGAAGGCCGTGCGCGCCTTGCCGGCGAGTTTCTGGTCGTCGGCGCCGAACTTGCACGTTGCCATTTTCTGCTTTGCGGTAACCGCAAGGGCTTGAGGGCTCGGCAGCGCCACGATCAGCGCCGCGGCGACCAAAAGGCATCGATGCATGTCAGCGACTCCCCAAAAGCCCCCGCGCGCATCTTAGCAAGAACACGGCGCGTTGGGACAAGGGACATCGACGGGAAATGTCATCGGTCGAATGGTGCGGGGTTGGAACACGGACCATTATCCTTCATAAAGCGGCATGACTTCCCCGCCTCGCGTCAGCACAGTGCTGTCCCGCGTCACGCCCGGCCTCACCGGGACCAGGGAAATCGTGGTCGGGCCCGAGCATACCGCGCCGTTCGTCGGCTCGGGGCGTATCGCGGTGCTGGCGACGCCGGTGATGATCAACCTGATCGAGGCGGCATCGCTGGCGGCGGTCGAGCACCTGTTGCCCGCCGGCCATCAGAGCCTTGGCATCAAGCTCGACGTCAGCCACGTGGCGGCGACGCCGGTCGGCTTGCACGTCACCGCCACCGCCGAGGTCATCGCCCTCGAAGGCCGCACCATCACGTTTCGCGTCGAAGCCCGCGACGACATCGAGGTCATCGGCGGCGGCACCCATCAGCGTGTCGTCGTCAGCGTCGAGCGTTTCGACGAGCGGGTGCAGCGCAAGCTGGGCGCGGCGCAAAAGCCCGATTAACGCCGCCGCATGAACCGGCCGATCAGGAACAGCACCACGGCGGCAACGGCCGCCGCAATGGCATGCGTCTTGTGAATATGAACGGAGCCGGCGATGTGGCCCGGCATGAAGGTCGGCAATTGGCCGGCGGGCGTCATGAAATACATCACGGCGGCAATCGCGCAGATAATGGCGAGCAGATACGCGATCATTTTCATCGGACGGTTTCCCCTCGTCGGTTGGCGGCCCGAGCCGGTGGTTAGCATGGCAGGCGGCGGCTTGGCGAGGCGCCGCCGCGCCGCTCCCACTTCGAGTTGCTTGTTTTTCCCGCCGCCAACGGCGATGATCCCGGTCAAAACAGCGTCTCGGGAGGACCACCATGATTACTGCTTTTGGCCGCCGCCCGGCGGCCGCCTTCGCCTTTGTCGCCTTTGCCAGCCTCGCGATGGCTCAGCCGGCGCGAACGCAGTCGCTCGACAATTTCTACGCCAAGGCCAAGGACGAAGGCGCCTTCGCGTTCTACGTCGGCGGCCCGACGGCGCCGTGGGAAGCCCGCGCCAAGGTGTTTGAAGAGCGCTATCCCGGCATCAAGGTGACCATCGGCGGCGGCTTCTCCAACGTGCTCGACCAGAAGATCGACGCCCAGCTTGCCGCCGGCAAGCTCGAGGTCGACGCCGCCATCCTGCAGACCGCGGCCGACTATGTGCGCTGGAAGAAGGAAGGCCGCCTGCTCGCGTTCAAGCCCGGCGGCTTCGACAAGATGGACGCGGCGTTCAAGGACGAAGACGGCACCTTCTGGGCCACCATGGTGAACGTGGTGCCGTATATGTACAACACCGAGAAGGTCGCCGCCGCCGAGGTGCCGAACTCGGCGCTGGATTTCCTGAAACCACAGTTCACCGGCAAGATCGTCACCGCCTATCCGGCGGACGACGACGTCACGCTGTGGGTGTTCAATCACATCGTGCAAAAATACGGCTGGGACTACATGGGCAAATACATGGCCCAGAAGCCGAGCTTCATTCAAGGCCACCTCGGCGAGCAGCGCAGCATCGGCTCGGGCCAGAACACCGTGACCTTCGACTCGATCCTCGACATCACCGACGGCCTCAAGCGCCAGGGCCAGCCGGTCGAAACCCACTTTCCGGCGGTCGATGCGCTGCCGATCTGGCCGCTCACCGCCGCGATCTTCAAGGACGCGCCGCATCCGAACGCCGCAAAGCTGTTCCTGTCGTGGCTGTTGGCGCCGGAGCAGCAGGCAAAGCTGCCGACCTGGTCGCCGCGCAGCGACGTGGCGCCGCCGGCCGGCTACAAGCCGATCCTGTCCTACAACGTCGCCAACGACTATCGCGCCTTCCTCACCGACCAGGCCAAGGTCGCGGAGCTGCGCAAGAGGTTCGAGGGCTATTCCGGGCCGATCGTCAATTCCGGCGGCGTGCGGTAGAGCATGGACTCGTTAAAGCGCAACAACCATAACCGCGAATCAGCGGTGACGCGCTTGCACTGTCCATAGATCGCACGTTTGCGACGGCCGTTGCTCGTGTCCGCATCGACGGTCAAGCATTGTGGAACCCAATAGCCTCTGGCGGCTCACGGCGGGAAGGCTTATAGGGACGTTTCCCCCACAAAGGAGCAACGAATGGCCTCGCACCAAATCAAGATGCCGGTAAAGGACGAAACCGACAAAGATGTCGACGAGGCACCGTCACAACGCAAGCAGCCGGAGCGCGGCCGCTATCTGCTTCAGGTCGACCGGCAAACCAAGAGCTCCTACACGACGGCAGAAGCCGCGCAAGCGGCAGCGCTCGTGATCAAAACGAGCTACCCGGTCGTTCAGGTCTCGATCTATGACAGCGTCGACTATACCCACACGTTGGTGGAAGCACCGGCCGCGGCATCGTGATGAGGCTCTTTCCCGGCGCGCCGTCGCAAGTGCGATGACGCCCGGTTAGGGCTACGACACCGTATCGAGTGACGGCTATTTGTTGCAGTGCGCGAGCCTGCTCTTGGCCCATCGCGTCATTCCGCTGCGACGCGCTTTTGGGCGCAACCGCGCATTAACTCCCGGCGCTTGAGACTGCGGGCGCGATTCGCACGCTGGCGCGAAGGGCAAAATTTACGCGCCCGTTACGCCCCTGCTCGCGCCGGTTTGATCGGCATTGGCGGCGCGATGTCGTCAAAATTGACGTCCATTGTCGTGTGGGGCGCGTTGCTGTCGAGGGGATAGTCACCGCGATGCCCATGCGCCGCCCAAGCCTGATACGATTAAGCCTGACACGACGATCCGCAACCTTTTTCATCGCAATGCCGTTGTTTTCAGCGGTGCTGGCGAAATCCGCGAGGACGGCGCGGCCGACGATGGACGGCGAG
>JASHQO010000043.1 GCA_030039105.1 Xanthobacteraceae bacterium | reverse complement strand
ACATCGTCGACGGCCGGCCGGGCTTCTCGCCGGTGCCATGCATGCATTGCGAGCATGCGCCGTGCGAGCCGGTTTGCCCGGTGGCGGCGTCGCTGCACGACAGCGAAGGGCTGAACGTCCAGGTCTACAATCGTTGCGTCGGCACGCGGTTCTGCCAGTCGAACTGTCCCTACAAGGTGCGCCGCTTCAATTTCTTCGGTTACGCCGACGGCGCGGAATATTCGAGCTACGGCGCCGACATCGTCAAGGCCGTGTTCAATCCCGATGTCACGGTGCGCGGCCGCGGCGTGATGGAGAAATGCACCTATTGCGTCCAGCGCATCAGCCGCGCCCGTCGCGCCGCCGAGAAGGACCATCGTTCGATCCGCGACGGCGAGGTGGTCACGGCCTGCCAAGCGGCATGCCCGACGCGCGCCATCCACTTCGGCGATCTGTCCGATCCGCAATCCGACGTCAATGCGCTGCGCACCGCGCCGCATGCCTACGCGCTTCTCGGCGATCTCGGCACCCGGCCGCGCACCACCTATCTTGCGCGGCTGCAAAACCCCAATCCGGATTTTCGCAAGGAGCAGTCATGACGGCCGTGACGCTGCGGAACGATGCGACTGCGGCGGAAGCGACGCGCTGGACGCTGCCGGGCACGCGCGATTTCGAAATCGTCAACGCGATGATCGCGGCGCCGCTGCTCGATCGCGGCGCCTGGAGGTGGCGGGCGTGGTGGATCGGTTTTGTCATCAGCCTGGCGCTGACGCTCGCGTTCCTGTTCGCGGTGTTCCTGGTGTTCGAGCGCGGCATCGGCATCTGGGGCGTCAACACCAGCTCGGTCTGGGGCTTTGCCATCGCCGATTACGTCTGGTGGATCGGTATCGGCAATGCCGGCACGCTGATCTCGGCGATGCTTTTGCTGATGCGCCAGAAGTGGCGTGCCGCGACCAATCGTTTTGCCGAAGCGATGACCTTGTTTGCCGCGACCGTCGCCGGCATTTTCCCGATCATCCATCTCGGCCGGCCGCTCTATTTCTATTGGCTGACGCCTTATCCCAACACGATGGCGCTGTGGCCGCAGTGGCGCAGCGCCCTGATCTGGGATTTCTGGGCCATACTGAGCTACATCCTGTTCTCGATCCTGTTCTGGTATGTCGGGCTCATTCCCGACTTCGCCACCATGCGGGATCGCGCCGCGACGAAGGTGCCGCGCCTGATCTACGGCGCGCTGGCGCTCGGCTGGCGCGGCGCGGCGCGGCATTGGCACGCTTACGAGATATTGCATCTGGCGCTCGCCTGCCTCGGCGTGCCGCTCGTGGTGTCGCTGCACAGCGTCGTCGGCATGGATTTTGCCGCGAGCCTGATGCCGGGCTGGCAGGAGACGATCTTTCCGCCTTATTTCGTGGTCGGCGCCATGTATTCCGGCTTCGCCATGGTGGTTTGCCTTGCAGCGCTGGTGCGCTGGGGCTTTCGCATGGACGGCCTCATTACGCTGTCGCACTTCGACGTGATGGCGAAGGTGATGCTCGCAGCCGCCATCGTCATGGGGCTGTCCTACGCCACCGAGTGGTTCAATGCCTGGTACGGCGGCGAGCGGGCCGACCGCAGCCTGGTGGCATTCGAGTTCACCGGTGCCTACGCGCCAATGTTCTGGGCACTGCTGCTTTGCAACGTCGTCATTCCGCAGGCGTTCTGGTCTGCCGCCGTGCGCAGCAGCATCGTCGCCGTCTTCGTCATTGCGGTAGCGATCAATGTCGGCATGTGGTTCGAGCGCATCCTCATCGTCTGGAACACGCTGTCGCACGATTATATGCCGGGCATGTGGCGGCTGTTCATCCCGACGATCTGGGATTGGATCACCACGCTCGGTTCGCTCGGCCTGTTCGCCCTGATGTACCTCGTGTTCGTGCGCCTGGTGCCTGTCGTGTCGATGCATGAGGTGCGCAAGCTCGTCGCCGAAGAGGCCGCCTCATGACCGGCCTGCTGCTCGCCGAATTTGCCGATGCCAAGCAGCTCGTTGCGGCGACGCAGCGCGTGCGCGGCCGCTGCCGCCTGATCGATGCCTATACGCCCTACCCGGTCGAGGACGTGGTCGAGCTGCTCGAGCATCGCAGAAGCTACATTCGCGTCGCCATGTTGATCGGTGGCTTTGCCATGGCGGCGCTCACCTACGGCGCCGAATACTACTCGGCTGTTATCGACTATCCCTACAACAGCGGTGGCCGGCCTTTCGATGCCTGGCCCACCTTCATGCTGTTTCCGTTCGCGACCGGCATCCTCGTTGCCGCCGTGGCCGGCTTCACGACATTTCTGGCGGAGTGCGGTCTACCACGGCTGCACGATCCGCTGTTCGCCGTTGCGGGCTTTGAGCGGGCGAGCCAGGACCGCTTCGTGCTAGCGCTGGAACGGCCGGATGCCGACGACGATCGCCGGCAGATGATCGGTGCGCTGCGCGGCGCCGGCGCCGTGGCGATCCGCGAGGTCGAGCCATGAGGCGCGGCGTCATTCTCGCCGCGCTCATCGCCGGCGGCTGCTGCGCGCTCGCCGGCTGCGGCCTGAGCATGACCGAGCAGCGCAAGCTTAAAACCTACGCGCCCACCGCGCTGTGGCCGGACGGCAGCGCAGCCCGGCCGCTGCCCGACCACGCGGTGGCGCAAGGTGACGTACAGCGCGCTGCGGCAGCCAAGACGCCGCCGCCCGTGACTGCGGCGCTGCTCGCGCGCGGCCGCGAGCGCTTCGATATTTTCTGTTCGCCGTGCCATGGGCTCGCCGGCGACGGCGACGGCGTCATCGTGGCGCACGGCTTTCCGGCGCCGCCGTCCTATCACATCGATCGCCTGGTCGCCGCGCCGGCGCAGCACTTCTACGACGTCATGACGAACGGCTACGGCGTCATGTTCTCCTATGCCGACCGGCTCGATCCGCACGATCGCTGGGCCGTTGTCGCCTATATCCGCGCGCTACAGCAGTCGCGCCGCGCCAACGTCGCGCAGATCCCCGATGCGGGGGAGCATGTCCAATGATCTGGCCGCAATACAGACGCAAAGCGATGGCGGGCGCCGCATTGGTTGCAGCGGCGTGGCTCGGCGGGCTGCTCGTCGTCGCCGCCGTGTTCGACGTCAGGGCCGCCGCAGCCGGCTGGCTCATCGGCTTTGTGTTCTGGGCGCAAATCCTCGTCGGCGCTTTGACGTTGACCATGATTCACCGGCTGACCGGCGGCCGCTGGGGCGAGTTCGCGGCGCCTGCAATCGTGCCCGCGGCGGCCGCCACGCCGCTGCTCATGCTTTTGGCGCTGCCGCTCTTCGTCGCCATTCCCGCGCTCTATCCGTGGCCGCAGCATCCGGCATCGATCAAGCCGGACGTGCTGTCGTACTACCTGAACACCCCATGGTTCGTTGTCCGTTCCATGGTGGCGCTGATCGGCTGGGCCGCGCTCGCCATTCTGCTGCCGCGATATGACCGGTGGCGCGGACAACTGCTCGCCGGACTTGGCCTCGCTTTCCATGCTCTCGTCGTCAGCGGCGTGTCGATCGATTGGTTTCTCTCGCGCGAGGCGCCGTTCACCTCGTCCTCGTTCGGCGCCAGCGTCGCCATTTGCTGCCTCGTCGCCGCGCTTGCCTGGACGGCGGTCACGGCGCCCGCGCCGCAGGGCGACCCCGCCATCGGCGATATCGGCTCCTTGTTGCTCGCGACGGTTCTCGGCATCACCTACATCGACTTCATGGCCGTGCTGGTGATCTGGTACGGCGACCTGCCGCGCGAGGACGCCTGGTTCGTCGAGCGCGGCGGCCTGCCTTGGATGGCGCTCGGCGTCGTGGCGTTTATCCTTGCTTCGTTGCTGCCGATTTTTGCGCTGATGCTGTCGCGCGTGCGCAACGAGCAAAGGCCGCTGCGTGCCGTCGGCGCCTGCGTGCTGGTCGGTCTTGCCTGCTACGACGCTTATCTGATCGCGCCGCCGTCGCATGGGATGACGCTGCTGGCCGGCGTAGTGGCCATTATTGCCATCGGCCTCGCTTTTATCGGCGTTCTCATGAGCGGCATCGCGCTGCTGATCACGTCACGGGAGGTGGCCGATGCCTCATGACGGCCACCTCCGCTATACGCCGGAGCCCGCTTCGGTCGCGACCCGCGGCGTCGCCTGGTCGGCCGGTGGCGCTTTGCTGCTGCTCGGCGGCGCCATCGCCGTCTTCTCGGCGATCTACCAGCATGCGGTCCCCGTCAAAACCATGCCGGCGCCACAGGCGTTTCCACAGCCGCGCGTCGATACCCATGACGTCGAGAAATTGCGGCAAGTTCGCGCCGCACAGACCAGGCAATTGGAAACCTGGCGCTGGGCCAACGACCAGCACACTTTGCTGCAAATCCCGATCGAGCGGGCCATGCAGCTTTTGGCGCAGCAGGGCGCTGCTGCTTACGACCCGCTATTGCCGCCGCCGCAGGAGAAGCAGCCGTGAAATCTCCGCTGCAGGAGGCGCTCGTCGCCTTCTTTATGACGTTTGCGCCCGTGGCGCCGGCCGCTGCAGGCGTCACCTCCGCCGCGCTCAATGACGTCGCGGCGGCGCCGCCGCCGAACGCCGCGCTGCCGCCCGGGCTTGGCTTTGTCGACGAGGTCGGCATGCCGCGCACGATGGCCGATGCCATCGGCGGCGTGCCCGCCGTCGTGATCTTCGCCGACTACACCTGCCGCACGCTGTGCGGGCCGATCCTCGAATTTGCCGCGGCGGCCTTGGCCAAGACCGGCCTGCAGCCGGGCGCCGACTATCGTCTCGTCGTGATCGGTCTCGATCCGAAGGACGGTCTCGATACCGCGCGTGCCCTGCGCGCCACGCACATCGAGCCCGGCAGCCCGATCAATCGCGCAGCGGTCTTCTTGAGTGGCAGTGAGGCCGCAATCCGCGCCGCGACGACGGCAGTCGGTCTGCGCTACGCCTATGACGCCGAGCACGATCAGTTTGCCCATCCGGCCGCGGCGTACGTGGTCGACGCCGGCGGCCGCGTTGCCCGCGTGCTGTCCGCGCTCGGGCTCGACGGCTCCGATCTGCGGCTCGCCATCGTCGATGCCGGTCACGGGACGGTCGGCACCTTCGCCGACCGCGTCCATCAGTTCTGCTACGGCTACGACCCGGTACGCGGCATCTACACCGAGCGCATCACCGCCATGCTCGAAATCGCCGCCGGCGCGACTTTGATCGCCATGGCGGGCGGCATCGCGGCGATGCTGGCGCGCGAACGGCGAAGCGTGGCGTCATGACGCTCGACCAATTCACCACCGAGGCGTCGGATTATGCCGCGCACGTGGATCGGCTGTTCTACCTCCTGTCCGTCATCTCCGGCTTGGCGGTCCTGCTGGTCAGCGGGCTGATCGTCGTTTTCTTCGCCTTGTACTACCGCGGCTCGCGGCGGCCGCGCGGCGCCGTGCCCGAGCGCGGCGGCCGCGAAGTCGAGATCGGTTGGACGGTGGCGACGCTGTTCACCTTCCTGTTCCTGTTCTGGTGGGCGGCGTCGAACGAGCTCACGGCGCTGACGCCGCCGAAAGACGCGCTCGAAATCCACGTCGTCGCCAAGCAATGGATGTGGCGCATCCAGCATCCGAGCGGGGCCCGCGAGATCGACGAACTGCATGTGCCGGCCGATACCGACGTGCGGTTGGCGATGACGTCGGAAGACGTGATCCACGACCTCTATCTGCCGGCGCTTCGCCTCAAGCAGGACATTCTACCCGATCGCTACACGTATCTTTGGTTCAACGCCAACAGGACCGGCATCTTTCATCTCACCTGCGCGGAATTTTGCGGCACCGACCATTCGGTGATGGCGGGCCGGTTGGTGATCGTGACGCCGGAGGATTACGCGCGCTGGACGGCGGCGCAGCCCGAGGGCGACGACCTCGCCCACCAGGGCGAGGCTTTGTTCCGCTCGTTCGGCTGCTCCGGGTGC
>JASHQO010000469.1 GCA_030039105.1 Xanthobacteraceae bacterium | reverse complement strand
TTGACGAGGTCGTCGGCGATCGACTGGATGAAGCAGGCGTGCGGCTGCGGGTGCTCGTAAGCCGTGGCCGATTGCGTCAGCTTGCCGGTCTTGTAGTCGACGTAGAAGTGGCCCTGGCTCGGGCCGTCGATGCCATAGGCCCAGTGCAGGCCGGTGTTGAACCATTGCGGCGAGTTCGGCGCCACCATCTGCATCGCCAGCATGTAGCGGTGCTCGTCGAAGAACGCCTGGGCGTCGGCCTCCGACGAGAAATAGCCGCCCTTCCAGCCCCAATAGGTCCAGGTGCCGGCGAGCCGGTCGAACAGTTGCTTGGAGGATTTCTCGCCGATGTAGCGGTCCTTGTCGGGCAGCTCTTTGAGCGCCGCTTCGTCGGCGACGCTGCGCCACAGCCAGGATGGAACGGTCTCTTCCTCGACCTTCTTCAGGCAGGCGGGCACGCCGGCTTTGCGGAAATATTTTTGGGCAAGAACGTCGGAGGCGACCTGCGACCACTGCTCCGGCACTTCCACGTTGTCGGCATGGAACACCACGGAGCCGTCCGGGTTGCGAATCTCGCTCGTGGTCAGACGGAAGGCGATGTCCGCGTAGGGGGATTGTCCTTCTTTGGTGTAGCGCCGCTCGATCCGCATTTTCTGCCCCTTTCAAGTCTCATTTTCTCACATCGGCGGCCATGCGGAAGTCTTCCGCTTATATAGGCCGCCGACAGCTTCCCTTCGACACGGCGGCTTGCTTAAAGCCCCGCGCCGGCCTCACACCCTGTCGATTTGCTCGACACCCCACGCCGCCGCCCGGCCTTTCGCGCCGGGTCTTTCGTTCGCCGCGCCCCGGAAGTCTCCGCCAAAGACAAAGAGACCTATGCCTCGCGCTGGGGTGCCAGCGCGGTGCCGTCCCAAAAGCCCCTTGTTGGAGAGCCCGGCGGACTCCGGTACCCGCGCGCCGAACTTTTGAAGGCTAGGCCAAGCTCGTCGCGCCCGTCAAGCGTTAGTATCAATAGGTAAAGGAACCCCCCACATATGGGGATAACGGGGAAGAATCGGAAGGGATGTCCAAGTATCGGAGATTCGTAGGGAATCCGAAAGAAGCAACACGTCCGCGCGCTCATTTCGGTGTGCGCAACGCGGTTCGCCGGCCAATTTCAGGCCGCCATTGGCCGACCTCGCGCAGCCATTCGCGCGGCGTGGTTTCCAAGCCGCAAACGCCGGTGTCACCGATCTGTCACGCGATGTTGCGCAATGGCGCAGCTTTCCTGCTGATTCTGAGTGAAACGCTCCGGCAAAATCGGCATTTCTACCGAGGCGGTCGCGACCGTGCGGCGTAAGTGCTTGAGCGAACGAAGAGACTCAGCGGCGCGCAAACGGTGCTGCGGCACCAGGGGAACTTGCGGGATGACCCAGCCGAGAATCCTCACCTTTGGCGCGGCAGCCATCCCGGTAAGAGGGCACCGGCCGCCCCGCAAAGATTAACCTTAAAGAAGTCTTACTTTCCGCCTCGGCTCTGGGTTCCTTGACGGGCGTGGAGGGGGCCGCCGATAACCTTGACGATGTTCGGGTGCGGGTTCCAGCGTTTGCTTCGCGCGGGGCGTATCTATGCCTGTGCCGCGGTGCTGGCCGGCTGTGCCGGGATCATCCACAACGAGCCGATCAACGCGCCGCTCGCGGCCGACGTCAAAGAGTCCGACGTCGCGCTCGGCCGCGACGTCAACACCTATTACGACGACATGGTGATCGCGCTCGCCTTTTCCGGCGGCGGCACCCGCGCGGCGGCGTTTTCCTTCGGCGTGCTGCAGGGATTCAACGATACCCAGGTGCAGACCAGTGCGAGCAGCTTTTCGCTGATCGACCACATCGACTTCGTCTCCGGCGTGTCCGGCGGCTCGATCCTCGCCGCCTATTACGGCCTGAAGAAGCGCGCGGCGATGAACGACTTCAAGGAACGCTTCCTGCTGCGCAACGCCGAGGAAGGCCTGTCGATGAATCTGAGCTTCTTCAACATCTCGAAGGGGCTCGAGGGCGGCATCAACGATCCGACCGCGTTCCCGAAATGGCTCGACGCCAATCTCTATGGCGGCGCCACTTTCAAGAGCCTGTTGTTCGAGCGGCGGCCCACGGTCTGGATCAATGCCTCCGACATCTATAACCGCACGCCGTTCGTGTTCGACCGCGCCACCTTCGCGGCGTTGTGCAGCGATCTGTCGACCTATCCGGTGTCGCAAGCGGTGGCCGCCTCCGCCGCGGTGCCGGTGATCTTCGCGCCGGTGGTCATTCAGAACTACACCGGCGGCTGCCCGCTGCCGCTGCCGAGTTGGGTCGACCGCGTGCGCAACGATCCGGACGCCGCGCCGCTGATCAAATCCTTCGCCGACGCGCTCGAGCGCTATCACTCCGGCGAGGTCAAATACGTCAAGCTGCTCGACGGCGGCATCGTCGACAATTACGGGCTCGCCGCGTTCACGGTGCGGCGCCTTGCCTCGAACACGCCCTACGGTCCGCTCGAGCCGGACCAGGCGGTCAAGCTGCGGCGCTTTTTGTTCATCGTGGTCGATTCCGGCCGCGCGCCGTCCGGCGCCTGGGCGCAGACGATCCCGGGTCCGTCCGGCACCGAGTTGATCCAGGCCGCGTCCGACACCGCGACGCAATCGGGCGCCGTCGGCACCTATTCGGCGTTTCAGGACACCATGGACGACTGGCAGGACGACCTCGTCAAATGGCGCTGTCATCTTTCCGAAGCCGACCGCCGCAAATACGGCGCGCCGCCCGGCTGGAACTGCAAGGACGTGAAATTCTTCGTCGGCCGCATCGCCTTCGACCAACTCGGCCCGGAGCGCGCCGCGGCGCTCAACGCGGTGCAGACTTCGCTGAGGCTGCCGGCGGATCAGGTCGAAGAGCTGATCTCCGCCGGCCACGATGCGCTGAAAACCAGCCCGGTGTTTCGCGATTTCCTCGGTTCGCTCGGCGGTGCGCCGCCGCGCCGCTCGCCGGTTGCGATGCAGCCGCCGACGCCGGCACCGCCGCAGGAGGCGCAGGCGCGCTGACGCCGCTTGCCGCTTGATTACGTCCGCATTTGAGCGTTCAATTTTGACCGGTTCCAAACGGCGGCCATAACGCCGGGCGGACGGCGGGAGGATAGTCATGAACGAGATTGAACGGCGCGCCTTCGTGAAG
>JASHQO010000468.1 GCA_030039105.1 Xanthobacteraceae bacterium | reverse complement strand
ACCAGCTCGTTCAATTCGTCGACGCCAACCAGCTCAGCCCGCGGCTGGCGTTGATCTATAAGCCGCTCCCCGGCACCACGTTCCACGCCGGTTATGCGCGCTACTTCACGCCGCCGTTTCAGGCGCAGGCGACGCAATCGAATATCGCGCTGTTCGCCAATACCACCAATGCGCCGGACGTCACTCTTAGCGATCCGGTCAAGCCCGAGCGCTCGCACTATTTCGATGCCGGCATCGACCAGACCGTGCTGCCCGGCCTCGATATGGGAATCGACGCCTATTACAAGATGGCGAAGGACATGATCGACGACGGCCAGTTCGGCGCCGCCGTGGTGCTGACCCAGTTCAACTACGCGCGCGGCTACAGCGAAGGCGCGGAATACAAGCTCAAGTACCACAACGGCAACTTCACCGCCTACGCCAACTTCGCGTACAACATCACGCGCGCCATCGACGTCGAGTCGAACCAGTATCTGTTCGACATGCCGACGTACCAGTACCTTCTCAACAACTATCACTACACCGACGACATGCAGCGCATGACCGGATCGGCCGGGATGTCGTATCGCTGGCAGGACACGACGTTCTCGGCCAACATGATCTACGGCAGCGGACTTCGCGCCGGCGACCTGTCCGATGGCGTCGTGCCCAATTCGCTTCACACCACGCCCTATGCGGTAATCAACGCCGGCATCGCGCATGACTTCAAATGGTCGCCCGACTTCAAGCCGACCACGGTGCGTTTCGACGTCGTCAACCTGTTCGACCAGGTCTATGAACTGCGCGATGGCAGCGGCATCGGCGTCTTTGCCCCGCAATACGGCGCGCGCCGCGGCTACTACGCGGGCATTTCGCAGAAGCTGTAGCGGTTACGGCGCATGCCGTCCCTGCCGCGGACCCATTACGTCAAGGCCGACTAAGCATGATCCCGAAAAAGCCGCTCTGGCGCTATTGATTGTCTGTCGTTGCGAGAAGCGAAGCGACGAAGCAAATCCAGATCGGCGCCTCGGCGCTGGATTGCTTCGCTTCGCTGGCAATGACGAGGCTAAGCGACACGCACCTGGCCCAAGAACCGCTCGACCTCGGCGCGCAGCTTGTCGGAGCGCGCGGCAAGCTCGCCACCGGCGTTGAGCATGGCGCTCGCCACCTGATCGGTCTTGGCGGCGGCGTCGGACACTTGCGCCACGCTCATCGACACGTCGCGGGTGCGCTCGGCCGCGGCGTTGGCGCTGCGCGCGATCTCCTTGCTGACGGCGTCCTGCTGCTGCACCGCGACCGAGATATCGCTGGCGTTCCCGTCGAGCTGGGCGATCGTGCCGGCGATCGCCTTCATCGCCTGCACCACCTGCGACGTCGTCACCTCGATCGCGCCGATCTGCTGGGTGATGTCGCCGGTCGCCTTCTCGGTCTGGCCGGCGAGGCTCTTGACCTCCTGCGCCACCACGGCGAAGCCGCGCCCGGCTTCGCCGGCGCGCGCCGCCTCGATGGTGGCGTTCAGCGCCAACAGATTGGTCTGCGCCGCGACGTCGCGAATGAGATTGCTGACGCTGTTGATCTGGCCGACCGAGGCGACCAGCTCCTCCACGGTCGAGATCACGGCCTTGGTCTCGGCGGACGCCTGCCGGGCGATGCTCGCCGAGGTCGCCGCCTGGGTCGAGATCTGCTCGACCGACTGGGCGATTTCCTCCGCCGCCATGGCGACGTTGCTGACGTTGGTGGTCGCTTCCTCGGACGCGGTGGCCGCCGCCGCGGCGCGCGTCTTATTGCGGTCGGCTGCCTCGGCCATGATGCGGGCGCTGCCGTCCATGGCCTTTGACGCGCCGTCGAGCGCCTGGATGACGTCGTTGACGGCGCGCTCGAAATTCTGCGTCGCCGCTTCCACGCGCTGCCGCCGCAGTTCGGCGTCTTCCGCCCGATTGGCGTCGCGCTGCCGCGCCGCCGTGACGTCGGCGATCGCCTGCCGGAACACCAAAAGCGCCTTGGCCATGCCGGCGATCTCGTCCCGGCCGCCGACCGGCACCGGCACGTCGGCTTCACCGTCGGCGATGCGCCGCATGGCGCCGCTCAGCATGGCGAGGCGGCCGACAATGCTGCGCCCGACATAGAGCCAGGCGATCAGCACCGCGGCGGCCAGCGCCGCGACGCCGAGCCCGATGAGCAGGATGCGGCCGACGCGCAGTTGCGACATGGCCCGTCCGGAGAGCGCCTGCGCGGCCGTGCCTTGCCGCGCGATCAGGCTCTCGACGGATTTTCGCAACCGCGCCGCCTCCTCGGTCGCCGCGGCGTAGACCTGCCGGGCGTCCTGCTCGCGGTTGAGTTCGTCGGTGCGCTGGGTGACGATGCCGTCCTTGCCGGCGACCGCGGCGAGCTTCTGATAAAGCGCCGCAATCGTCCTGACCTGCTCGGTCTGCGGCAGGGCCTTGAAGTTGGCCTCGATATTGCGCTTGGCCGACTCGATCGGATCGCGGATCGGCGCCAGGCTCGCGACGTCGGCGACCATCGACGATTCGATCAATAGCCCGGCGAGAAGATTGATGCTCGACTGGATTTCCAGCAGGCGTCGCAGCCCGTCGATCGAGTCGCTCAATTCCTCGCTGGTGCCCGGGCTCACGTCCCGCGTCATCAGGTCGAAATTGGCGTCGTCGATGGCGGGCGTGATCGCGTCCTGGATGTCCTCATGGACCTTGCGCACCGAGACCGCCAGCGCGCGGCGCTGCGCCGAAATCTTCAGGCGCTCGGTGACCGCCTGGTTGAGCGCTTCGAGCCGGCCGACCATGGCGGCGCGCGCCACGTCGATTTCGGTGCTCTGCCCGGCGTCGAGCTCGTGTAGCTGCGCAATCCCGGCACTGAGCCGCTGCGATTGGGCGGCGATGTCGCGGGCGATCTCGTCGCGATGAGCTTCGTCGGACACCGTCATCAGGCGCGGCGCCGAGGCGACCAGCGTGCTTGCCTCCTCGGCGAGCCGCAGCGACTCGACCGTCGCCGGCATGCTGCGCGATACGATCTCCGTCATGGTCGCCGAAATGGTCGACGAGGCATAGAGCGCGACCAGCGCACAGACCACGGTCATGCCGGCGGCAACGCCGAAGGCGAGGTAAAGACGGGCGCGGATCGTGCTCAGCCGCGACAGCACCCCAAGCTTGCCGCGAATCTCATCAAGGCTCGATCTGACCATGGGTTCAACCGCCGCTGACAGAATGCTTTGCCGATCAATGGCCTGCCATCTTGAGCAGCCGCGTCACCGGCTGGAACGTGCCGTCGGCCTGCAGGATCGTGAAAAAGACCCGGTCGGAGCCCTGGTTCCTGGCCGGCCCGTAGGTCAGCGTGATGCCGCCCATGTCGAACGGCGCCTCGCCGATGGCGTCGAGCAGCGCCTCGCGCGTCGGCGCGCCTTCGATGCGCTTGAGCGCTTCGACCGCGAGCCGTCCCACCAGATAGCCTTCGAGCGAAACGAAGCCGGGCTTGGCGCTCGGATCCGCGGCGACCAGCGCACGCTGATAGGCCGCCACCACCGGCAGCGCGGTGTCCCACGGCGACGGCACCACCTGGCTGACGATCACGCCGGCGCCTTCGCGGCCGAGCTCCTTGGCCAGCGAATCCGAGCTGACGAAGGAGATGGCGACGAACAGCGCGTTGAGCTGCTGATCGTGGGCCAGCTTGACGAACTCGGCGACCGGCTTATAGGGCGCGACCGTCACGACGGCTTGCGGCTTCGCCTTCATGATCTCGAGCAGCGCCGTCTTCACCGCCACCGTGTTGCGCCGGAACGTGCCGGACGCGACCAACTGCATGTTGCGCTTGTCCATGGCCCGCTGTACGCCGTCGAGCCCGGCGAGGCCGAACGCGTCGTCCTGATAGAGGATCGCGATCCGCGAAATGCCGAGATCCTTGGTCAGGCGGTCGATCCAGGCTTCGGTCTCCTGGAAATAGGAGGCGCGCACGTTGACCACGTAGCGATTGTACGGGTTGCGCAAAAATTCGGCGCCGGTGAACGGGCCGATGAACGGCACCTTGGCCTCGGCCGCGATCGGCTGGCCCGCTTTCGAGGTCGGCGTGCCGACCGCGCCGATCAATGCGAAGACCTTATCCTCGCCGAGGCTCGCCTTGGTCGCCTCGACGGTCTTTTCCGGCTCGTAGCCGTCGTCGCGGGATTTCAGCTCCAGCGTCCGGCCGGAGATGCCGCCCGAGCGGTTGGCTTCGGCGAACGCCGCCAGGATGCCTTGGCGCATGCCTCGGCCCAAATCCTGGGCCGGCCCGGTCAGCGCCGCGACCTGGCCGAAAACGATCGCGCTGTCGGTAACGCCATCCTCGGCAAAAGCCGCGCCGCCCGCGAGACTGGCAAGCAGAACCAGTGCAATGCGAAGCCGATTGCCGTGCATGGCTTTCCCTTGCGGTCAACGTTGAGCATCGCCGGCGCGGCTTTTCTGATTGTTCGTTGCGACGGGACAACGCCCGCATCCTTGGCGTGCCGTGGTTAATGGAGCATTAAGGACTGCGCGCGCGACGTGCTGAGCGCAAAATAAAATATTGTCGTAGACGGTCTTTCAGGCCGACGCCGCGCCGGCAACGCTCGCCCGCTGGCGCAGCATGCCGCGCACCGCGGCAAACACCGCATCGAAGGCCGGCCGGCGATAATCCCATTTTGGGTCGGGCGTCAGCGGCGCCATCACCATGGTGGCGTTGGCTTCGAAGAGCAAAATGTTGCCGCTGGCATTCACCGCAAAGTCGATGCCGCCATAGTCGAGATCGAGCGCCGCGTTGATCCGTTCCAGCGCCGCCGTGCCGCGGCGGCCGATGAAGCCCGCCATGTCGCCAAGAAAGGCGGCGTCCTGCGAACGATTGTCCATCGACTCCGCCATGTCGGCGCGGAAATAGTGCACCTTCCAGTGCCGCGAGATCGCCAGATGCAGCGGATAAAGCTTGCGGTCGACGATCATGACGCGGATTTTTCGGAACAGCCCCGAGCCGTCGCGGGCGTCGAGCTGCTCGATCAGCCACACCGTATCGCCCGGCAGCGCGCTCGCCGCCGCGGCGAGTTGCTCGGGCCGTTCGACGCGAATGAAATGGCGGCCGGTATGAAAGCCCGGCACGCGCAGGAGCAGCGGAAAGCCAAAGCCCTGCGCCGCCGCGATCGCGGCCGCATCGGCGCCGGTCAGCTTCGCCCGCGGCAGTATCGCCATGCGCGGCGCGACGATATTGGGCAGGCTGCGCAAGCGTTCGGCATTGGCGGCGCGGCCGGTCCTCATCACCGCTCGCGGATGATTGATCACCGGCCTGCCGGTGCGGCGCAACACATCGCAAGCGGCTTGCAGCCCCTCGCCGCAGACGTCGGCATCGCCGATGCCGTTGAACACCACGTCGTGCGCCGGCAGCGGCATCTTGGCGTCGTAATATTCGGTCACCAGCACCGTGGTCTGGAACAGGCGATCGTCGAGCAGCGACGCGGTCGGCGTATTGCCGCCTTGCGCCGAGACCAGGAGCAACACGCGGATCGGCGCCCAGTCGCCGCGGTAAGGCAACGTCGTCAGGAAGTGCCGGCTGAAGCCTTTGTCGCGATGCACCCGCGCGCCCAGCGCGTCGCCGAGCTCGGCCAGCACGTAGCCCATGCCGCGATGAGCGTGGATGTGTTCGGGATCGGCGCGCAACGCAGCCTCGAACTGGGCGCCCGCCGCCTCGAACTCGTCGAGATGGAACAGCAGGTTGCCGAGATTGACGCGGCCGGTCGGGTTGTCCGGGTGATGCCGCACCGCCTCGCTGAACAACGACCGCGCGGCATCCTTATAGCCGGCTTTGAGCACCAGATTGCCGAAGTCGTTCAAGGCGCCGAAATCGGTCGGCTGCCGGCGCAACAACTCGACATAATCGGCTTTGGCCGCCTCATAGTCGCCCTGCTCGCGGTGCAGGCCGGCGCGCTCGAACCGCGCCGCGATGGCGTCCGGATCGCGCGCCAATAGACGATCGAGCTCGCGAATGCGCGCCATCGATGGTCGCGGCGGACGGTCGCTCACGGCGGCTGAGGGCTCCTGCTCGGAAGCGAATCACTGCCAACCATAACCCGAGCCGCCGACGGCCGCGACGCGGGATTTTCCATCATGGCTATCGCGAAAATCCTGGACAATAATGGATCGGAACCGCGGCCCGCCGCGGCGCGGACAAAAAAACAGGGAGACGCTGCGATGGATCTCGGCATGACCGGCAAAAAGGCGATCGTCACCGGCGCCAGCGAAGGCATCGGCAAGGCGATCACGCTGGCCTTCGCGCGCGAGGGCGTCGACGTCGCCATCTGCGCCCGCCGCAAGGAGCCGCTGGAAGCCGCCGCGGCCGAGATCGCGCGCGCCACAAACCGTCGGATCGTCGCCATCCCGGCCGATCTCACCAAGGCGGCCGACGCCGAGAATTTCATCAAGCAGGCCCATGCCGCGCTCGGACGCGTCGACATTTTGGTCAACAATGCCGGCTCGTCGCCCGGCGGCGTGCTGGAGCATCTGAGCGAGGAGGATTGGGCGCAGTCGCTGCAGCTAAAATTCATGGGTTACGTGCGCTGCATGAAGCACGTGCTGCCGATCATGCGGGCGCAGAAGAAAGGCCGCGTCGTCAACCTGATCGGCAATGACGGCGTCAAAGTGTCGTACTGGGAGATCGCGCCCGGCGCCGCCAACGCCGCCGGACAGAATTTGACGCTGTCGCTCGCCAGCCAATACGGCAAGGACAATATCAGCTTCGTCGCCGTCAATCCCGGCCCGGTGCGCACCGAGCGCTGGACCGGTCTCGTCAAGGCCATGTCGCGCGACATGAACCTGAGCTTCGAGGCCGCCGACAAGCTCGCGCCGTCGAGCATCCCGCTCGGCCGCATCGCCGAATGCGAGGAGGTCGCCAACCTCGTCACCTATCTCGCCTCGGACCTCGCCTTCTTCGTCAACGGCACCATGATCGAGATCGACGGCGGCCAGGACAAGGTGCTGATGGATCGCCTGCGCGACCGCTAAGGCGTCACGCCTGGGCCGGCTGCAGCGGCTTGGCGTCCGCCGGCGGCGACGCCGCTGCAATGCCGTCGCCGTGGATGAGATCGTGGATGGCGCCGAGCTTCTTGACCACGGCGGGCGACAGCACGAATGGATAGATGTCCGGCTGGCCGAGCGTGCGGTTGAGCGCGTTGAGCGCGTTGCTCAGCGGAATCCAGGTCTCGACCAGGGTGGCGACGTCGGGCGCGCGATAAGGCTGGAAATCGACCTCGGCCTCGAGCTCGCCGCTCTTCACCAGCGGCGGATTGACGTACATGCCGAACGCGCGCGCCATCTCCAGCGCGTCGACGATGTGCAGGTAATGCGCCCAGGTCTCGGCAAAATCCTCCCATGGATGCGCCGCGGCATAAGCGGTGACGTAATTGTCGCGCCAGTTCGCCGGCGCGCCTTCGGCATAGTGCCGCTGCAGCGCCGCCGCGTAGTCCTGCCGCTCGTCGCCGAACACGGCGCGGAAGCCGTCGAGCCGGCTGCCGTCGCGGACCAGGACGTCCCAATAATAATGTCCGACCTCGTGGCGGAAGTGGCCGAGCAGCGTGCGATAGGGCTCGTGCATCGCGGCGCGGCGG